>JBCBDH010000410.1:0-6166 GCA_038529855.1 Bacteroidota bacterium
GAGATGGAGGGAGGTGATAGTTCAATGGCACAGGCTGCTCCAGTCCGTCAAGCCAATAGCCATATCCCTGCCCCATCCATTCCTACAGCGCCACAACAAAAGGCGAAGGTACAGGCTAAGTCCAGTAAAAAAGGCAAGCGTCCCAAAGACTACGTCATCTCCAAACCTAGCCTTGAGGGTCAGCCCAATACGGGGGCTACTCCTGTGCAATATAAGGTACAGATCGCCAATGCAGCCCAGTTGATTGATACCAATACGGGCAGTTGGAAAAAGGTCAATTATTCTATTGAAGTATTGAGAACGCAATTGGGGTATAAGTATTTAGCTATTGGTTTTAAGGATTTTGAAACTGCCGTAAAGGCCAAAAACGAACTGCGCCAAAAGGGTTTTCAGGAAGCTTTTGTGGTAGCTTATCAAAATGGTCAGCGCATCAGTCTAGATCAAGCGCGCGCTCAACGCTAAACTCCTTCCATTTGAGGAGTGGTAAAAACCTCCACCAATCTTTAAACGTTTCCTTCGAGAAAGTTACCTTTGCATGAATTTTGAAAATACGCACCTAAACCTATATGCATGTCTAATGAAACGAAGATCGGCCTTTTGGCAGTGATTGTAATAGGAATCTTTATTTGGGGATATACTTTTCTCAAAGGCCGAAATATACTGACGTCTTCTAAATTATTGTATGTTGAGTATGAAGAAGTTAGTCAATTGGCTTCCTCTGCACCCGTATTGATCAATGGTTTTCAAGTAGGAGTAGTTAGTGATCTCTACCTCAAACCAGAGGATATGCAAACCATCGTAGCAGTATTAAATATCAATCGCGGGGTGACCGTTCCGAAATCGGCTATGGCCGTTATCGTGTCGATGGGTGTGATGTCTGGGCCTGGGATTGCCTTGGAATTTGACCGCCCTTGCAATGGTGATGGCTGTGCAGACAATGGAGATTATTTGCAGGGACTCAATCGCGGCTTTTTGGGTTCTTTGGTGCCACAGGAAGAATTGGATATCTATGTAGGTAAACTTTCGGAGGGTGTAGGGACGGCTTTTGATGCTTTGAATGAAAAGATTGCCGATCCGAGTGAAGACAATGAAATTGGGAAGAGCTTCCGCGACTTGCAGGCCAGTATTAGCAATCTTCAAAAAACAACAGACGGTATGAATCGAATGTTGGCCGCTTCTTCTGGAAAGATTGATGGTATTTTAAGCAATCTCAATTCGGTAACGGGCAATCTGGAAGCCAGCAATGCCGATATTCAGAAGATGATCAAGAATGCGGCGAGCTTTAGCGAGCAACTCAATGAGGTAGAAATGGCCGCGATTGCGAAGAATGCCAATCAGACGCTGGCAGAGGCAAAAGTTGCGCTAGAAGAATTGAAAACCACATTGGAAACAACGACCGGAACCATTGATAATGTAAACGGACTGGTCGATAAAGTCAACAAAGGAGAAGGGACCATTGGGAAATTATTTGCCGATGATGGGCTGTATAATGATCTGAGCAATACCAGCGCTCGAATTGATTCATTTCTCAATGATATTGAGCAGCATCCCTATCGCTATATACCATTGAAAAGCAGAAGAAAGGTCAAACGGTATGATAAAAAAGACGGCCGATCCAACTAGTTCTTTTAGCCAGCACCAAAGCCTTTTGGATGGCGCCTAGCAGAGAACTTCTAGTCCTATCCTACTGTTAGCAGACAAATAGGCTATCTATTATGAGTCAAGCTAATTCGCTGATTTTTATTCCTGACATCAGTGGTTTTACCCGTTTTGTCAATAGAACGGAAGAGGAACACTCTGGACATATCATTGCGGAATTATTGGAAATCCTGATTGATTCCAATCAATTGGATATGACTTTGGCAGAAATAGAGGGCGATGCCTTATTTTACTATAAACACCTTTCGATTCCTTCTCTCAACGAGCTAATGGCCCAAATCGAACAGATGTTCATTCGTTTTCACAGTCACCTCAAACGCTATGAACACCAACGCATCTGTCAATGTGGTGCCTGCTCCACCGCCAATCAACTGACGCTCAAATTCATTATCCATGCTGGCCCTATTGATTTCATCCAAATCAAGGACTTGCGCAAACCCTACGGCAAGGAAGTCATTACAGCCCATCGACTTATGAAAAATAATGTCCCCAATGACGAGTATGTCTTATTCACGCATTCGGCATTGGCCGCCATGCAGATCAAGCCCACTAGCCTACTCCACGATTCGCTCGACATCGCTCAAACCACTCAAAACACTTATGAAGATATTGGTGTAGTAAGCTACGATTTTTTGCTTTTGGGCCCTTTAAAGTCGCAAATCAGTGCTGTTCCTACCATTCCCTATGGAAAAGAAATAGAAAAGCCCTATGTCGGTGAGTTATTCATCCCCCAAGCACCAGAAACGGTCTTTCCATTTATCATAGATTTTAAGAATCGACACCTCTGGAATAAAGATGTAGATAGCCTGGAATACGACGAGCAAAAAGTGAATCGGGCAGGCACTCTGCACAATTGTCTTATTGAGCATCGAGAACTCAAATTCGAAACCGTCAAATCTGAAAGTCACCCAGAGGAAACTTATTTATATGGCGAAAGAACTGCTGATTTTCCACTTGGAAAAGAGCTAACTGCGTATTTCATCTTAAAATCACAAGATCATGGCACTCGCTTGCGTATAGAACTGCATCCAAATATTCCTCCCCTGTTACGCTGGCTCTTTAGCCCAATCATTCGCTTTATCCTCAATAAGCAAATTCACAAATTGCTCAATGACATCAAAAACAGTCTGGAAGCATCCCTGACTAGTCAATCACATTCACCTCCCGAATTATCCGAATTCTAAATCGCTCCCAAACATCTGTCTGAATCTGCTTAGACAGCGCAAGAATCTCCTGCCCCGTCGCCTTCCCATGATTAACCAAAACCAGCGCCTGCCGCTCATGACAGCCTGCATCCCCTATCCGCTTGCCCTTCCAGCCACACTGCTCAATCAGCCAACCCGCTGGAATCTTCACATCTTCTAAACTCAAACGGTAATGAGGCATAGTAGGATAGTCCTTTATCAAGTGCTGGAATTGCTCATCCTTTACTACTGGATTTTTGAAAAAACTACCAGAATTGCCAATCACAGCAGGGTCGGGAAGCTTGGAGGATCGAATTTGAATGACCGCCTTGCTGATATCTTGAATAGTCGGCTGCTGGATACCCATCTTTTCAAGGGTTTGGCGGATGGCGCCATAGCTGGTATTGGGTTGCGCTTGTCGGGAAAGGCGCAGGACCACACGGGTGATGATGTATTGATCCTTTAGTTCATTTTTAAAGATGCTGTCTCGATAGGCAAAGACACAATCCGCATGGCGAAATATGCGCCGCTCACCTGTTTCGCGATGAATGGCTTCTAGGCGAACAAAGACATCTGTGAGTTCAACACCATAGGCACCGATATTTTGGATGGGGGCGGCACCAACAGTTCCAGGAATGAGCGAGAGGTTTTCTAGACCCGCTAAATTATGGGATAAACACCAGCGGACCAATCCATGCCAATCTTCTCCAGCTCCTGCTTCTACATGGACACAGTGGCGATAGGAGCGGATGATTCGAATGCCTTTGATGCTATTTTTGATGACAAGGGCATCAAGGTCTTTGGTAAGGAGCATATTGCTGCCGCCGCCAAGGATGAATAAGGGGCGAAGGGGCTGAGATAGGGCGGCGCGTAGTTCGGCGAGGTTGTGAACTTGGACGAAGGCTTTGGCGCGGACGTCGATTTGGAAAGTATTGTGGTTTTTGAGGGAATGGTTAGGGAGGATTTGGATCATAGAGGGAGAGCGGTTAGTTATTTTTATTTTATTTATGTTTTTTAGGATTATGTATAGTTCCCTCTTTGTGGGAGGGCCCAACCCACAGCCACCACCGCCGACCGACATCAAAAAACAAGAAACAACACAAGCACGTGAAGCCTTTGCTTATCGCTGCCGATCGCAAAAGTAGGTTTTCAAGCTGAAACAGGATCCGATTATTCAACTTTTCTACTAAAAGGACGCAGCAACTTAAAAATTCCATAAATAAAAGTGGCTATCAAATAAGCTTACCCAGAAAATTACACCATAAAACCCTCATTTACAAACCCTTACCCGATCAAAAAAAAATTAAAAATTTATTCCTTTACAAAATCAAAACCCCACAAACCTCGATAAACGGGGAGGTCTACTTGATCGCCTTTCTGAGCACCTGCAAAGATATTATCTTTTACCTTAATCCGCTCCAAGCGATTGTTTCTGACAATGAAGAGGTGATAAGCATCGGGGCGACTGGTGGGCGTCCATTCATAAGTACCAAACCGACTGGATCGGATGGCTTCTGCCTTGACGAATTGAACCGACTCCTGCTTGGGAGCCCGATTAGCAAATAAGCGGTTGCTGATACTGGCGAAGGTGGGTGCAAAGACTAGGCATAAGATGAGTGGCATGACGACAAAGGTCACCTTCTCCTGTAGCTCTGAGCTAGATTTACTTAGCTGATAACCAAGATAAGCACCGAGTAGCAGACCAAAAGGCAAAGAGCGGAGGACGAGCTGGCGCACCTCGAAAGTATTATTGAAATAACGGACCTCAAAAGCAAATAGCACTACACAGCCGATGAGGACAACAAAGGCCAGGGTGGCTTTAATATAGTCAGAACGCTCCAATTGGTAGCGGTTACCACCGCCGTAGGGTAAGGGAATCAATGATTGACGCTTAGGCAGTTTCGAATTGTAGCTTGGCCAGGTTGCTGTACAAGCCATTTTCTATAATCGACAATTCTTCGTGGGTTCCTTTTTCAACGATTCGCCCTTCGTTGATGACGTAGATGCAGTCGACTTCGCGGATGGTCGACAAGCGGTGGGCGATGATGATAGAGGTTCGGCCTTCCAGCAGTTGGTTGAGTGCTTCTTGAACAACCTTTTCGGATTCGGCATCCAGAGAAGAGGTGGCTTCGTCTAGTAGCAGGATACTGGGATTGCGAAGGATGGCGCGAGCGATAGCGATGCGTTGGCGTTGACCCCCAGATAGTTTGATGCCCCGCTCTCCCACAATGGTATCAAAACCTTCTGGAAAACCTTCGATAAATTCCAGGGCATTTGCCTGTTGAGCGGCTTCATAAATATCTTGCTCGCTGGCATCAGGACGGCCATAGAGGATGTTTTCGCGGATGGTTCCTCCAAATAGCAGCACTTCTTGTGGTACAACAGCCAGATTCTTTCGAAAATCCGTGATGTTATAATCAAAAACAGATTGGCCGTCTACTAGTATATTTCCTTGCTGTATGGTATAAAAGCGTTGTAATAACTGAACAATGGTCGACTTTCCAGCACCACTAGGTCCAACCAGCGCAATTTTTTGTCCGGCCTTTATATCCAGATCAATTCCCTTTAATATCGGTAAATCCTTGCGAGTTGGATAGGAAAAGTGGACATCGCGATAGGTAATGTTGCCTTGGAGTTTTACCTCTTTTTGTGCGGAAGCTTCCAATCCCACCTCGCTTTCTATATCCAAAATTTCGCGAATGCGTTCGGTAGCGCCTAATGCACCAATGAGTTCGGTGTAAAAATTCCCCAATCCCGCGATAGCTGCACCAATAAATCCCGTGTAGGTAACAAAAGCAACTAATTCCCCTACGAGTATAGTCCCTGACTGAATCATACTGGCTCCTTGCCAGATGATGAAAAAGAGAGAGCCAAATAAAATACTCACGATAAAGACAGCAAAAGAAGCCCTTCCCCGAGCAAACCGCAAGGCGATCAAAATCACCTTATCAATAGAAAAGCTGTAGCGGTTGATCTCAAAATGCTCATTGGTAAAAGACTTGACGCTGTTGATGGACTGTAGCGACTCGCTTAAGATAATGTTGGTTTCAGCCAGTGCTTCTTGCCGCTCTTTGGATAGGCGACGGATAAAACGGCCAAATATAAATGCTCCTACCACAATCAAAGGGAAAGTAGCCAACATGATTAGGGCAAGCCTAGGAGTAGTGAGGGCTAAGAAGAAAATACTGCCTAACAAGACAATAATCTGCCTCAAGAATTCAGCTAGGGTGATGGAGAAAGCCCCGTACAATTTTTCCACATCCGCCGTCAAGCGACTGATCAATTCCCCTACCCTGTTTTCTTCAAAAAAGACAATGGCATTG
>JBCBDH010000411.1:0-6151 GCA_038529855.1 Bacteroidota bacterium
CTGGCTGGTACTTCTCCATGACCCCAGATAGATAGGTGCTGGAATTAAAATTAACCGCATCCCTGGGCTGATAGCCCTTTACCTGACCATAGGTTACGCGAAGCGTGCTATTGGCATCAGGATAAAAACGGCGATCAGGGAAGGCCTCCATTAAGGCTTTCATATAGACGCGCTGTAGTCTGGCTATTTCGTCTTTAAAGGAAATGTAAGGCAGCTCTGCCTTTTCTTCATACTGTTTGGTAAGGGCCTCCCAAAGCTGGTAAGCCTTGTCCTGATTGAGTTTTTCTAGGGCCTCCTTAGCGGGCATTTCCAGAATCGCTTTAAATTTTTCTGCATCAGTGAGTACTGTATTGCTGTAAACGCGCTCCGCTAATTCATTATAATCCTTTCCCGCAGCCCGCAATTCTTCTCGAAACAGATCAGGGATATAAGCGGCATTGACCTCTTCACCATAGATTTTCATAAGGGCGGCAAAGACTTTTTGATCTACTGCTGCCTGGTAATTCTTATAAAAGCCTTCCAATCCCGTCGCCAAACGCGTAGCGCGTTTCTTAAATCCCTCTTCTCCATTATTGTCAAAAGCCTTATTCAAGCGTCTAACCTGGCTGGCCAGCCGCATCAGCTCAATATTTCGCTGGACGATTTCATTGTGATAATCCCGCACCTTGGCAAAGGGTTCGATGGACTTGTACAAACGGCGGAATTCATTGAGTAGATCGCCGTATTTCTCCTGCATGGCAGGGTCCTTTTTCAAGCGCTCTATAAATTCTGCTTCAACTTTTTGCTTGCGATCAAGCCCTTTGGTGGTTTTAATCCCCAAACTTTCGCCCTGCCACTTTTTCCAGGCATTGGCAATACCCGCTTGTTTGGAGGCATATTGAATACGGATTTGCTCATCTGAACGCATGGCGGCATCAATCACGTCAAGGGCTTTGTCGCGAATACCTATTTTAATGGGATTCAAGACATCCACGATTTGCTCCATAGCATAGGAGGGAAGGTATTGATTGGTGCGACCAGGAAAGCCAAAGACCAGTGTAAAGTCTCCTTCTTTTACACCATCCAGCGAAATGGGCAGGTGGTGTTTGGGCTGGTAGGGAACATTGTCTTCAGAATAATCCGCAGGAAGGTTATCCTTTCCTGCATAGATGCGGAATAGGGAAAAGTCACCCGTGTGGCGGGGCCATACCCAATTGTCTGTATCCGCTCCAAACTTCCCAATGGCATCAGGAGGATTACCAACAAGACGGACATCGCGATAGACGACGGTCACAAATAAAAAGTATTGGTTGCCCTGATAAAAGGGACGAACGACCAATTTCTCATAATCTTCCTTAGGGGTATTTTTTTTGAGGGCGTCTATGTTTTTGTCGATGGTGGATTGACGCTCTTGTTCATCCATTTTATCCGTCACTCCGTTCAGCACCATATCGCTGACATCTTCGATTCGCGAGATCAGGGTAGCCGTTAGGCCAGGGTTGGGCAATTCCTCCTTGGGGCTAGCTGCCCAAAAACCATTCTTGAGGTAATTGTTTTCCAGGGTGGTATGCGACTGAATTTGTCGATAGCCACAGTGGTGATTGGTGAGTAGTAAGCCTTGATTGGAGATGATTTCTGCCGTACAAAAGCCTCCAAAGTGAACAATGGCATCTTTCAAACTACCTTTGTTAACACTGTAAATGTCTTCTGCGCTCATTTTCATACCCATTTGCTGCATTTCTGCCTCATTCAGCGATTTGAGCAATAAGGGAATCCACATACCTTCTCCCGCTACGAGACTCTGAAAGGGGAGGGTACTGATTAAGAAAGCATATAGTAAATGGATACTTTTCATAATAGACTTAATTTGGTTAAGCGATAAATATATGGAATTCGAAACAAATCAATGCGAAGTTGGGACGCTACGATAGGCTTCGTCAATTAAGCGCTAAAGATAAACAGTCTGTGGGGAATGTGCCTTATGAGCCATCCAGCAATTTTTCTCAAATGCCAATCGCTTATTGGTCCATTCTTCATCAAATATTATTCATAATAGCAATATTAATAAGGATTATGTATTTTTGCCCCAAGATAACTCCATACCTAATGCGCCATCAGTGCTTAATAAGGGACGGTAGGACCCAAAACACCTTGGATGGGTATTAGAGGAAAGCGGCTTCCCGAACAGCCCAATTGTATAGACCCTTTTATTTGATCACGTACTACTTAAAGATTTTTTTGTTTAATCTTTATCATCTATATCATTGTGTCAGCAATTACAGGCCATTTGTCTGTATGCTCTTTTGCTTATGGCTCTTTTCCATAGGAACAGTGGAAGGAAAGGATGGTTATTTGTACAACTTCAGAAAACTCCACATCAGGGATGGACTACTGACCAGACAGGTATACGATGTTTGTCAGGATGATCGAGGCTTGATCTGGATTGGTACACAGAATGGCTTGCATCGCTATGACGGCTACGAATTCAAGTATTTTACCAAGGAAAAGGATCAATTATCCTCCAATCAGATCAATCGAATGCTCAAAGATCCGCAGGGGGCCTTGTGGTTGTTTTCGAATAACAAGAGCGTCAAGCGTTTTCCGCGGATTCTACATCTGGATATATTTGATCCCTTGACAGAGGTCTCGCAAAGTTTTAATGAATATTTTGCCAATCGAACCATTCCTTTTGAGCTATCAGATATCCTGGAGGTATTCTGCGCTCCAAAACAAGGCATTTATTTCTATACCAAGGATAGAATCCTGTGGGTCTATCAAAACGATTTTACCTTCAGGCAAATACCTATCCCTCATGCTTTTGTTCCTTTCAAGGCAGATGATCAATTTATTCTGGGAAAGGAAGGAAGTAATTTTGTCGCCATTGACCACAAGGGTAGGCGAAAGCTGATCATTGACCTCAATATTGAAAGCATCACAGATCTTTCTATAGGTAGTAATGGACAATATTGTATAACGGTCGAATGCAATGACTATAAGACGAGGGTTTATCTGATAGATAAGGGTACTCCGCGGCTTTTCCAGCCTCCAGAATTTGTTAAGAATGATCGCTATCTCACTCAAAGTTATAACAAAAGCGATGGTCATTTCTGGTTGGCCAGTATATTTGGGGTCTTTGTTGTTGACGCTAAGGCGAAGCTGATCGACTTTTACTCTGATGATGTACAAAAAGAAGATATTATCGATCGCCGACCCAATGACTTCTATTTTGATCGCGAAAACCTGGGTTGGATATCTACGGAAAACGGCCTCTTAATGCTCAATGCCAAACCCAAGGTCTTTACTCGCTACTTATACAAAAATCCAGATATCTATAGGATCGATGATTTCTATCGCTGTAGAGGACTCCTAGTAGACAATGGGCAGCTCTATGCCAATACCTATGCGGGTAGGATGCGGGTAGATTTGGAGACGGGGAAAGCAACACAAATCCCTGTCTATGATAATGGCCTGTTATATCCCAGAATTCGCTTCCCCATGCTAAAAAGTAAAGATGGGCGACTTTGGGCTGGAGGACATGGCTTAATCCAGCTTGATCCGCAGACGGGAAAGGGCAACAGAGAATACCTATGCTCTGTCGAGCGAAAAGACAGGGTATGGAGTCTTTTTGAATCGCCTAGCGGACGGATATGGGTGGGGACGCGGGCTGGCATCCTGTACTATGATCCAGGTAAGATGGATACCCTGGCTATCATGGATCAATACAATGGATATGAGGAAGTGGCGCGGTCCGTTTTACTTGGTTTTTTTATGGATCGAGATAGTCTCTTGTGGGTGATGAGTGATTTTGGTTTGTATACGCTCGATGAGGAAAAAGGGATTATTGATCGCTATCACACAGGTGGCGAGGGGGAGTTTTACCTTCCATCTGATTATATACAACATCTTTATCAGGATGCAGACGGCATTTATTGGTTGGCATCAAGTGATAAAGGACTCTTGCGCTGGGATCGAAAAAAGCAGCGCATCGAGCAGTTTAATCGAGAAGATGGGCTTTCCAATAATAATATCTATGCCATTTACGAAGACGACTACGATCACTTGTGGATGAGTAGCGATCTGGGGATTATGCAATTTGATAAGACGACCAAAGCCGTCAAAGTGTATACGCCAACGGATGGGATTAGTTATTATGAATACAATCGAATTTCGCATTGTAAAGGCCCAGACGGTCGACTTTATTTTGGCAGCCTCAATGGGGTCACCGCTTTTCATCCCAATGATTTTTACAACCTGGAAATACAACAAAAAACGGTTCCACTTTTACTAACTGAGCTGAAATACCTGGGGCCCAAAAGAGGACGGCTCATTGATGGGACGATAGAAGTGCTCAAGAATAAAAGATTGGATTTGGCCTTGGGGGAACGGATGGCTTCTATGAAAGTGACCATACCAGATTATTTTAATGTAAATGATATTGAATACCAATATGCCATCGAGCGCAATGGGATTCGTTCAGAGTGGGAAACAACCAGGAGCAATCTGATTCCCATCAGTGGTTTGATGCCTGGGCAGTACGAGATTTTGGTCAAAGCCAGAGGATTGAGTGGGCGTTTGTTTAGCCCCGATTTTACCATTCCTCTTCACATCCCATTGCCCTGGTATAATCATCCCCTCTTTTATTATGGAATGATTTCCATTACCTTGCTTGCCCTCTTTATAGGTTTTCGTTGGCGGACTTCTATTCTAAAACGCAGAGAAAAGGTACTGGAGGCCACCGTGGCCGACCGCACCCGTCAAATAGAAACGGATAAACTAACCATTGAAAAACAGGCGGCTGAATTGCTGGAGCTCGATCAGTTGAAATCCCGCTTTTTTATCAATGTCGCTCATGAACTGCGCACCCCCCTCAGCCTGATTCATAGTCCTGTGCAGCAATTGCTAAAAGTCCAATCCTTAGGCGACAGGGATCGCAAGCTCCTGTCCATGATCAGTCAAAATACCCAGCAGCTTAGCAATAGGATTCGAGAGATTTTGGACTTTTCCAAGTTGGAAGCGACCAAGATGGAGCTTCAGCCAGAGCGTTTTTTACTTTATTCCTTTATCCAACAATACATCCATCTATTTGGCAGCTATGCCAGTCAAAAGGGGGTAAAGATATCATTGAAATACGAATTGGACCAGGAATTGGAAGTTTGGCTGGATCGCGAAAAGGTAGGCACCATCTTGAGTAACCTCCTCTCTAATGCCGTTAAGTTTACCAATAAAGGCGATCTGCTGGAACTAAAGATAGGCCAAAAAGCCGATCTCTTGCAAATCAAAGTCATGGACAGCGGCATTGGCATTCACCCTGATGATCTGCCCCATATTTTTGATCGCTTTTATCAGGCGCGTCACAATAAGCAGTCCAGTAGTAATATGGGAGGTACAGGTATTGGTTTGGCCCTGTCCCAACAATTGGCTCAACTCATGGGGGGGCATATTGAAGTGGATAGCCAATTGGGCAATGGAAGCCAATTTGCGGTGAGCTTACCCCTGGTGCTTGCTCCTGAGTTGGTGATCGCTCCAGTGGAGGCCAATGGGAAAGAGGTGACTACAAAGCGCGAAGCGATGGGCCTTGAATCAGTACATGAGGCCCAATTAACAGATCGAACGGCCAAGCAAACAATTCTCTTGGTAGAGGATAATTTTGAATTGCAGGAATACCTCAAAATGCTTTTGGAAGCCTATGAGGTCTTTGCGGCCAATAATGGAAAAGAAGCATTGGACTGGCTGGAAGAAGGCCGCATTCCAGACTTGATCATTTCCGATGTGATGATGCCCATTATTGATGGATTTAGTCTTTTGACCCAACTTCGCTCAGATTTGCGCTATGCAGCCATCCCTGTGATTATGCTGACTGCCAGGGTAAATAGTAAAGATAAGCTAAAGGCGCTGCGCATTGGGGTAGACGATTACATCACCAAACCTTTTGTCGCGGAAGAGCTGGTCATCAAAGTGAGCAATTTACTGGAACGCCTGGCCAATCGCCAGGAAGTAGCTGTAGCTGTATCCGCAGAAGTATCCCCTACAAACGATCATCAAGCGGTTCAGGAGGAAAGCGAATTGAGTATCAACCAACAAAAATGGTTAGCTAATTTAGAAGAGTTGCTCTTGGCCAATGTATCCAGTAGCCGTTTTACCCAAGACGATATGGCTGCCGAGCTATTTATCA
>JBCBDH010000412.1:0-6150 GCA_038529855.1 Bacteroidota bacterium
ATCATGGACGATCCAGACCAGATATGCCCAAGGGCTGCCCTGAAAGATACAATCTCGAATTTTTTCACTACGTCCTGACTTTCAATAGGACCAGAAGACCTAAGCTACTTCAAGTCCTAAATCAAGCTGTAAAAGATCGCAACTTAAAAGTATATCGCTTGCGCAGTAATCAGCAAGTGGAGTCCTTTATCCAGAACATCAAAATGCAGCAGGTATGAAATGGATAATGATCTTATTTCTTGGCTTTTTTTCCTGTTTGCTCCATGCCCAGCAATTGCTTAATGGTAGCTTTGAATTGAATGATTTAGACTGTGGTATTAATTTGCTCAATGATGAGTTTAATCGTCGAGTCGTATCAACTTTTGCCTTTGGTGGACAAAATGAATTGGATGTACTGACGGCTTCTTGCAATTACGATTATGCAGTGGATGGCGATTATTTTGTGGCCCTTTATTTTAATGCTTTTTCTGATGCTTTTTCCATGAGCTTAAATGAACCTTTACAAGTTGGTCAATTGTATCATCTCGTTTTTTATGCCAGAAATGGTAATCTACAAGTAAGCCCCAATAGTCGAGTCCAAATTGGTTTGTCCAATACAGCGGATGAATTTGGTCAGGAATTATTTTCGACTGAGCAATTAAAATCAGAATGGCAGAGATATGAAGTGCCCTTTAGTGTAGCAGAGCCCATATCTTTTATTACAGTCAAAACCCGATCAAATCAAGAGGCTTGGTCTTTTGTTGATTATTTTCACTTGGAATGTCCTAAAATAGATTTGGGTCCAGATACGCTGCTTTGTGATGTTGAGCAATATCCGCTGGTGGTAAGTGATTTATTTGATGAGGTTCTTTGGAGTGATGGTACGATGGATGATCGCTTATTGGCAGATGAGCCAGGTTGGTATTGGGTGGAGGCTAAGGAGGCGAATTGTGTGGTCCAGGATTCCATTTGGTTGGAGGAGATTCCCTTTCAGTGTCAATGTCAATATTTCATTCCCAATATTTTTTCCCCCAATGGCGATGGCTATAATGATGTGTTTCTTCCACAAACACCTTGCGAATTGATCTTTTACGAACTGCTTATCTTAGATCGATGGGGACAAATTGTATTTAGAAGTACTGATCCTCAGATGGCTTGGGATGGACGGGTGCGAGGGCAAAGAGCAGGGCAGGGGCAGTATGTTTATCAATTGCAGTTTCAATATTTTTACGAGCAGGAATCGACGATAGAAAGTGGAGGGGTATTATTGATGCGTTGATAGTAAATGGAGTCGTATTGCTTTGATTTCCATTTGGAATGTGTAAGTTCGCGACATGAAGGATTTTATGGTTAGTGGTGCTCAGCTCAACAAAAAGGTGTTTTTTCCACCGCTTATTTTTTTACTATTCACGATTATTTATAGCCTCAACAATAACGATCAGTTTCTGGCCAAAGCTCAAATGGCCAATCGTTGGATTTTACAAAACTTTGGCTGGCTGTTTACCTGGAGTACTTTTCTGTTTTTGCTCATTTTATTAGGTGTATATTTTTCTCCCTTTGCGAAGCTGCGTATTGGGGGAGAAGAGGCCCAGCCTATTTTGAGTAAGTGGCGTTGGTTTGCCATTGCGCTGTGTACGACGCTGGCGACGGGATTATTATTTTGGGGGGTTGCTGAGCCCTTGTATCATTTTAATCAGCCTCCTGATGGACTTGGAGTGAAGGAGCGAAGCGAGGGAGCTGCTGCATTTTCGATGTCGACCATGTTTATGCATTGGTCATTTACCCCCTATGGGATTTACACCATTACAGGTTTAGTTTTTGCCCTGGTATATTATAATTTAAAACAGCCTTTTAGCATCGCCTCTTTATTGTATCCGCTTTTTGGGAAAAAGGTCTATGGCACCTTGGGTACCCTACTGGATATTTTGTGTTTGTATGGATTGGTAGCTGGCATGGCGGCCTCTTTAGGGACGGGAATTTTTGCCCTGATGGGAGGTTTGGATCAGGTTTTGGGGATTCCGTCTTCTGATTTTTGGCTGGGTATAGTGGGTTTAGCTATTGTCGCCACTTTTATTGTATCTGCTGCTAGTGGTTTGAATAAAGGGATTAGAATCCTGTCTGATTGGAACATCAAAGCCTTTTTTGTCTTGGTCCTTTTTGTTGCCATTACGGGCCCCACCAGCTATATGTTAGAAATGGCCTGGACAGGGGTTCGTGATTATGGTCAGCATTTTCTATCCAGAAGTACCAATATTCAAAGTGGTATTGATACGGAATGGCAATACAGTTGGACTATTTTTTATTGGGCCAATTGGTTTGCATGGGCACCTGTAGCAGCGCTGTTTTTAGGACGGCTTTCAGTTGGTTACACGGTGAGGGATTACCTTCATTTTAATCTCATTTTCCCTTCGCTATTTGCCATGCTTTGGATGAGTATTTTCAGCGGTATTGCCTTGGAGCAAGATGTACAGAGCCAAGGTGATTTATTTGACCTTTTGACGAGGGAAGGGGAGCAATATGTACTTTATCGCCTATTTGAGTCTTTGCCGCTGAGTCAGGGAATAAGCATCCTTACCATCCTTACCTTATTTATCTCTTATGTAACAGCAGCAGATTCCAATGTTTCTGCAATGAGCGCCATGAGTAGCCAGGGGATTAATCCCAGTAATCCTGAAGCACCACTTTGGATAAAAGTCGCTTGGGGAAGCGTGATTGGCCTAATCGCTTGGATCATGATTACAACAGCGGGTGTAGATGGCATCCGTTTATTATGTGTTTTAGGTGGTTTCCCATCCTTATTTATTATTCTACTAGCTGGTCTTGGATTGATCCGTATAGTTTGGAAAATGAGGAAGGGAAGGCAATTCGACCTTGATAGCTGAGCGAATTTTGCCCAATTGGTAAAAGATACCTCGATCAAAAGGCGACCAAAGCGCCGTTCGCACTCCTGAGATATTCAAACCGCGATTGATCCAAAAATTGCAGGTATTAAAAGCGTGATAAGCTCCATTGGCTGTATAGAAATTATCATTGCAAGTGTAGCCTACATCAGGGATGAGGTCCACTTGATCGTTTTTCAGTCTAAAGTATTGGAGGATGTAATTGCAAAGCGTTTCATACTGCTTTTGATCCAAATACAAAGCCTCTAGAAAGCGAGCAGAATTGGGCAAGTCCAAATATGAGGTGATGTGCATCACGGTAGGACTGGGCACCAGCGCTGCGGTCAGTGCTGTTTTTAGCTTCAATTCAGCCCAGGTGGGGGTATCCAGGTAGAAGCCGCGATCTCCCCATCCAATTCCTACAAAACTCTTCATATCCATTGGTATTTCAAAGTCTGCGGGATTGACGATGTTTCGCCAGTCAAATAGATGATTGACGGCAGGAAGGATAAAATCAGTATGAACGCCATTGGAATGGAGAAAAATCATAATTCCATTCTGTTCATTTTGGAACCTGCGATTAACAGGAATGATCATTCCAAGGATCATCAGCAGGAAGTAAATCACCGTAAGGCCCAATATCAATCCAATCAGACCTACAAAGGAGAATAATACTATCTTCATCGCTTATGTACTTAGTCACCAATATAGACTACAATGAAACGAAAAATATACCAATTTGAGGGGGCTAAGAGATCAAATAATTGTAAACTTTAGCCCAATCATTGCCTAAACAATCACCTCCCTATTTGAAAACCACATAATTTTCCTCATTTTTCACAATCTTTTTGATCGTTTCCCTAAAATCAGCATACTCATTGGCCTCTATATTCCTCGTCTTAAGCCTTGCCGTACGGATCAAGCGAAGCTTTTGATTGGATATTTTCTCTGCCTTCAATTCGTATTCGACATAGTCCTTGACTACCTTCATATCCTGTGGATATTCTACCAATTCGCTTCCCGCTGGAAGCTCAAAGATGACCTCCGTTTGATAGTATTCGTTATCCTCATACTGCCAGTAGAGAATAGGGTATTGGCGCTCCTCATCTGGGAAGGGGTCCAGGGTAAATATCTTTTCGATAAATGGCGTCTTGATGGCCTTTAGCCCACCTATGGCGACCATGCCTTCCTCTACCTTTACGGCTGCTTCAAAGGTAAACTGCTCTTCGCGCCCTTGCAAAGTACCCAATTTATAATCCTCAATCTTGGCCTTATTTTCAAAATGCGTATCGAAAATCTGATCGATCTGCTCCTTGGTCTTCTCTTGGGTAATCCCCGTGAAGTAGTAGCGATAATCAGCCGCCATATTCCCTCTTGCCTCCAATTTGGTTTGAACATTCATCACCGTTTCATCACTCACTTTAATGGTCGTCGTTCGATTTAATTGATCTTCTATTTTGGAGGTATTGGGGATATTAATGAGTTCTTTTCCTACCTCATCGTCTTCTGAATTGGGAATGACGAGAGCTTGCGAATTGACGACATTATCTGGCAAAACACCAAAGGGCAGTTTTTCACTGGTCAACTCCTGGAAAATAGGCCCATCATCCAGTTCAATTTGTACAATGCAATGATTGAAATTGGTGGAAGGCACCCGTAGGTTATTCTCTCCATTATCTCTTGTATTGACCAGTACCAAGCGGGTGTTGATCCCTGCTTTTCTGGCCAGGGTATGGTACAGCGTGGATAAATCCTTACAATCTCCCAATTGTGTGCTAATGGTTACCATTGGTTTTTGCGGAACGAAATTACTCTGACGGAAGGAGACAGAACTGTAGCGAATATTGTCGCCAATATAGTCATAGATGGCTTTGGCCTTTTCGTAGGTCGTATTGTAGTTCTTGCCTTCAAAGATTTCTTTATACACCTGACTGAGGTTGTAATCCTCTTTGGCCCTGGGTAAGGCAATATCTCGATACCACTCTGAGATGGTTGACCAAGATTCAATGGTAGAAATGTGGAGGGTCATCCCCAATTCATCCATTGGCGGCATATAGTTTTCCTCCTTACACTGCTTGGGTTGATCAAAAGCCCAGATATAGCAATCAAAATCGTCAATGGTTTCCTTTTGAGGTTCTTCAGCGATGTTTTGATTGGCGATTTGGAATTTGTATTCCTTTGGGGTGAAGAGGCGATAGGTCACCTTATTGACTGGATTGAAATCATTGAAGATATAATCATCCCAAAACTCTTTACCCAGACGGCCACCCGTATAATTTTCCAAGCGATATTCAATGTACACCGCATCACCTACTTCCAATGATGGAAATACCAGTTGGTTGTAATTGCGTTCCGCTTTTACCTTTTGGCCGTTATTTTTGATGACGATGGCTTGCTCAACGATCAAACGCTGTTTGCCTTCATAAAAACCAATACTGGCTTCTTTCCAATGCTGCACACCACTTTCATTGAGCATTCGAATAGACAGGGCGGAGTACTCCATAGAAGAGCCTTCAGGGAAGACGACGTAGTTGCGTTCTCTGAAGAGGTATTCGTAATTTTCATCACTACTGCTAGGCGTTTTTAGGGCCGTTTTGATTTTTTGCTCTGCTTCTTCTACCGCAAAATAGGCGCGTAGGGGTTGCTTATCCTCCATCTCCCTAAGCTTTTCACGGGCATCAAATAGATTGGGATTGTAGTGGATGGCTTTTTCTAAGCTTTTGATGACTTCTTCTTTATCATTGAGCGCTTCTTGAACAAATGCTCTGCTATACCAAAAGTCAGAGGAAAAGGGCTGATTACTCAATCCTTTTTCTGTGTAGGTCAAAGCTTCTTTATAGTCTTCTCCTTTAAAGTAGAAATTGATTAAATCACTGATAAAATCGTCTTCTTCAGGAAACATATCATGCTGATTGATCAGCAGTTGTTCTACCTTTTTTCGCTGTCCCAACTGCGCATATTCATCCACGAGCATCTGACTGATTTGTGCATTGTAATTATCTTTCAAATAGGTCGCCAGATAATCGCTACCTGCACTAGGCGATTCACTCACATTTTTGAGTAAGCGGTAATAATATTGTACAAAATCAGGGTGTTCTGGATAGCGCTCTATGGCTTGCTGAATGAGTTCAATAAGGGGTTGGTATTCATTTTTGCTCCCTAGTAGTTTGATCTTAAAGCCCATGTATTCCTTGCTATTGACCCCTAGGTACTCTCCAATTTTATCCAGATTTTCCTCTGCATCGCTGTAGTTTTCTTTGCCAAGATCATTTTCAAAATCGTAGACGGCAAA
>JBCBDH010000413.1:0-6144 GCA_038529855.1 Bacteroidota bacterium
TTCAAATTTGTATTCGCCCTGAATATGATACAAACGAGAGCGGTCGATAAAGCGAGTCCCCCCGTCGTTGCGAGAGCGAGAAGTGATGTCGTTGAAAACAGCTTCAAAGCGCTCTGTACCTGGTTCGAGGAATGCCTGAGTGGTACCAGAGGTTTGTGCATTTACTACAGCCTCTGTGATGGCATGCCAAGAGGCTAGGGTGTCTTGGAAATTATTTAACCATTGATTAGCCGCATCATTATCAAAGGTAGCGACGATATTTCCCATATCATCAACAGAAATCTGTACCTGTGGGTAGCCCAATTTAGCCGTTCTGGGCGTATAGTTATCCGTCCAATGCTTGAGGTATTCTTCTGACCAATCGAGATTGGACTTGACAGAATCCAGGAGTAGCAAAGCGGTGAAGTAAGGATCGTAAGAATCGCCCGCTGTGGTCTGAGTCATATAAGAGCGGACAAACCACTTGCCTCTTTTGTGAACAGAGATTTTGGGTTGTACAAAAGTGATGTCCTTCAAGCTAAAGCGATTATCCCCTTGATAAACGGTGGTTCCACTACCAAAGCTACCGGAAACCACCAATTCTGGTGATTCATCTTGCATAGCTGGATTGAGCCGAAAATGCAAGGCTGCATTGGCTTTGAGGTTGCGGGTATCATAATCCACCAAATCTTCTTCTCTGTAGCCCGTCCTATGAAATATTCCCAAACCAGGATTGACCCAAGGGTCATTAGAAGAAAAGTCATTGCCACGGAAATATTCATCACCATATATGTTGACTGCATCGAAGCGGCCTGGATTGTCCGTACCTGTTTCCGTGTCAAAGACGGGATCAAAGTTGTCAGCAACCCAGTCGTCAGCCCGCAAATATGAGAGATTGACCTTATAGCCAAAGACCTCATTGCCATCTTTATTACTGACTACATCCGCCCAGCGAACGGCCGTTTCTACCAAATTTCTTTCCCCTACCTTAACCAAAGCAGACAATCCTTTTTGGTAAAATGGATTTTTAGTCTCCATACTGATGACCCCATTAAAGGCATTGGGACCATAGAAAGCAGAGGCCGCCCCTTGAATCATATCGACTTTTAGAACATCTAGTTCTGAAGAACCAAGAAAATTACCAAGCGAGAAGTTCAATCCTGGTGCCTGGTTATCAACACCATCAATAATTTGCAGAGAGCGAACTGGACTAGTACTGTTAAAACCACGGGTATTAACGATTTTAAAACCCAAACTTGCAGCGGTTATGTCAACCCCTTTGAGCGAACCCAAGCCATCGTAGAAATTATCGGAAGGCGTTTCCTTGATGGCCAATAAGTCCATAGATTCCACCGTCAGCGGTGCTGCCTTTTGTTTATCCGAAATGCGCTGTCCCACCACTTCGATTTCTGGTGCTGTAATGGCATTTTCCCCCAATCGGACTTTTATAGGTGTGGAAGCATCCGATACTTCCATTTCTTTTGATTCATAGCCCACATAAGAAAATACCAATATCACTGGCAATTCTTGTTTGACATTGAGCTGAAATTGTCCATCAAAATCCGTCACGATTCCAATACTGGTTCCCTTGACGAGGATGGTTGCGCCGATAAGCGGTTCGTTTTCGATATCGTCGTAAACTTCTCCTTTGATGACTGCTGATTGGCCAAAGCTCACGAGGGAATAGAGCAGGGCACAAAGACAACATAAATACTTCAAACAGTACTTCCTTTTTTCCATAAAGTCTTTAGGTTCAATTTTATTAATTTCAGATGTCCAAGCAAAATAGTAAATTTTGTTTGGCCTGTATATGAATTAAAGAACAAATTCAGCGTAAATTCGCTGGAACGCATTCATTCGCTTCACATAGCCATCTTTCAGACTATCTGGATTGCCGATGTTCATTTTGTTTTGAGGAGTGCCACTCGATTAATAAGGTGGCTCTTGAAATGCTGTCTCTAAGTAGATGTAAAAGTAGTTTTAAATATGATAATCTAGTCTATTTGAGTACTTTTTCTTTACTTTTTAAGCACTTTTCATGGGGATATGTCGGCCTGTTTGCCTGCTTTCCCGAATCAAATAGGCCAATTTGTAATAGTCAAATAGCCATAGGGAGGGAAATCTGGAATGAAGATTTTTGAGGATCAAAGGTTCTATCCATCCAAAAATAAGTAGTACTATAGTACCTAGATGGTAGCTTTTTAGGCGTTTGAATAAGCGGAGCAATCGCGTATCAATGGGCGCTCCCTTGCGGTCTAGCCTATACAAATTGCTCAATGCTCTTCGACTTTTCGATAAAAAGATCTGGGTAGGCTCTAGCCCTGTGTGTTCTAAAGGATTGTCAATATGCAGGATGGGCACCTTGCGTCTTTTGAGTTCCAGACCGAAGATCGTATCTTCGTGGCCATATTCCAATAGTGTTTCGTCAAACCGAATGGACTGGAATAAGGTCTTGGGAATCAAAAAGTGGTGGGTTCGGAAAGCGTGATAGGGATGTTTGCTTCTCTGCGCTGCGCTTAGCCGCTCGCGACGCTGCCCATAATGCCACCTCAAGTGTACTGTCGGATTTTGGGGAGGCTTGGGCTGATAGGTCGTCGTTCCCACAAGGACGCGCTCTGGATGGATATGCTGGTAATACTGCTGGATGTAGTTATCTCGTACCACCGCAGAGTCTGCATCCATAAATAATAAATAGTCAAATGTCGCGGCATCTGCCAGCGCATTGCGAATGCGGGAACGTCCAAGATTGGTGTCCATTTTGCGATATTGAACAAATGGAAATTGCCGGATTTGCTGATTGCTTTGTAAGTATTCTGGCGCCGATCCATCATCAAAACAAAGGATTTCAAAAAGAAGCCCTGTCTGTAGACATTGTTTCCTCAAATCCTCAACTAAAGTGACGATCTCGACGTTGTATACCGGTATAAGAATTGATAGCATAATTCAATTAAGATACTTAAAGGTAGCGATTTTGCGCTAGTTGATATATGCTGTTGTTAATAAATCAAAAAAAGCATTTTCACTTGAAACTGAAAGTTCTGAAACTTGTTATAGTTAAAATAGCTTTCGTTTCAATCTATCAAGCTGCTTGCTAGTACTTGATGCAACTTATTTGCCTATGGATGCTCCGGCAAATCTCAATCTGATCCTCAAAGATCCCCTATTGGACCCTGCACTCCGAAAAATTGCAGATAAGGTCCTAAATGAAGAACGAATTACAAAGGCAGAGGGGATACTACTTTATGAAAAAGGCGATCTAGCCTATGTAGGTGCTTTGGCGAATCACATAAGAGAAAAACGTCATGGCGATCGCACTTATTTCAACCGCAATTTTCACGTTGAGCCCACTAATGTCTGTCTATACACCTGTACATTCTGTTCCTATTCCCGATTGATCAAGAAAAGAAGTGAAGGCTGGGAGTACAGTATGGAAGAAATCATGGATATTATCAGGGAGTACGATGAGCAGCCCGTGACAGAGGTGCACATTGTAGGAGGGGTATTGCCTCAGTACAATCTCAAATTTTATGATGAGCTTTTCAGAAAGATCAGGGCCCATCGTCCATCGTTACACATCAAAGCCCTTACTCCTGTAGAGTATCACTATATTTTCAAAAAGGGTAAGGTCAGCTATGCAGAAGGGATGCGTATGATGATGGAGGCTGGCCTGGATTCTATGCCTGGTGGAGGGGCAGAGATTTTTCACCCAGATATTCGCGACCAAATTGCAGGAGGAAAATGTAGTGGCGACCAATGGCTGGCTATTCACGAAGAATGGCATAAACTAGGCAAACGCTCTAATGCTACGATGCTCTATGGACATATTGAGTCTTTTGAACATCGAGTTCATCATATGGAACTATTGCGTCAGTTGCAGGATAGAACAGGGGGCTTTCAAACATTTATTCCTCTGAAGTTCCGAAATAAGGGCAACCAGATGTCAAATGTACCAGAAGTTTCTACCATAGAAGATTTGCGAAATTATGCCATCGGACGAATTTATCTCGATAATTTTGATCACGTCAAAGCTTACTGGCCCATGATTGGTCGGGTAACGGCCCAACTCGCCCTTGCTTTTGGAGTAGATGACATTGACGGTACAATTGACGATACTACCAAGATTTATTCTATGGCGGGCTCGGAGGAGCAAAACCCAGCACTGAGTACAGAAGAATTGGTCAAAATGATCCGTTTGGTAGGGCGTCGAGCTATTGAGCGAGATACCTTATATAATGTTGTAAAAGATTATACCGACCATGTATTTGATGACGATCATCAATTTAGAGGCTATGTATCTCTTCCGGTCGTCAATTCCTAAATGAGGCCCATGCAAAAACAAATCTATATCCTTCGCCACGGACAAACGGACTTCAATAGTCAGGGGATTATCCAGGGAAGTGGAGTAGACTCTTCTATCAATGCGCTTGGACAGCGACAGGCCAATGCCTTTTTTGCACATTATAGCCATCAGCCATTCGAGCTGGTGTATACCTCTATGCTTCAGCGCACCCATCAAACCGTCCGATCTTTTATCGATAAAGGGATTCCCTGGCTAGAACGAGGAGAGATCAATGAGATCAACTGGGGCGTACACGAAGGTTTGCGAAGTACCAAGGAAATGGTAGCTGACTATCGTCGCTTAATCACTTCTTGGCAAGCGGGTGATTTTGATGCCCGCGTCAAAGAGGGAGAGAGTGCTCAGGAGTTAAAGAACCGTTTAGAACGATTTATCCTGGAACTTCGCCATCGCTCTGAATCAAATATATTGGTCTGTTGCCACGGTCGGGTCATGCGTTGTCTGATCTGTTTGATAGATGGACGGCCCATTACTGAGATGGAAAATTACAAACATGCCAATACGGGTTTGTACAAGGTAGCCTATAGAAGGGGGCAATTTGATATTGTTTTGTCCAATGACATCAGCCATTTGGATCAAATAGAAAAAGAAGTGGTATAAGCCTTTGGATATGAAGAAGATAAAAGTCACGGCTGTAAGTTACCTCAATACCAAACCACTACTTTATGGTTTGCTACAAGATCAGTTGGAGAAGCACATTGATCTACAACTCAATATTCCATCAGTTTGTGCAGAAAAGTTGAAATCAGGGGCGGTAGACCTGGGCTTAGTGCCAGTGGCCATCATTCCCGAATTAGAGCAGCCCTACATTATCTCTGATTATTGTATTGGTACTAAAGGAGCGGTTGAAACGGTCTGTATCTATGGAGATCGTCCCATTGAAGAGATGAGTCACATCTATCTGGATTACCACTCTCGTACTTCTGTTGAACTGACTAAAATTTTGCTGCGCGATCATTGGCAATTGTCTCCTGAGTTGATGAAAGCCTCTCAAGGCTATATTGATCAGATTGAAGGTCGAGTAGGGGGATTGGTCATTGGCGATCGGACCATTGGGCTGGATAAGCGATTCAAATATTGCTATGATTTGGGAGAAGTATGGTTTCAACATACCCAATTGCCTTTTGTCTTTGCGGCCTGGATCAGTAATAAGCCGCTCGATCCTGAATTTGTCCAAGCCTTTAATCGCGCATTGGCCAAAGGAATCGAACTCATTCCTCAGCTTCGCTTCATCATTCCCAGCCCCAGCCCCGATTTTGACCTGGAAACTTACTTTACGCATCACATCAGTTATGACCTAGATGCAAAGAAAAGACAAGCCCTGGCCCTATTCCTAGATGCCATACCCAGCAAATTGGCCGCTAGTGAAGTACCAGGTCTACTATATACCTGATCTATAATACTATTTAACTGAATCTTTTTTGTTAAAAAGCAGTAAATAAAGGTAGACTAATTGTGAAAATTAGATAACCTTCATTAGCTATGGGCTAGCACCGTCTACCAGGCTTCCTCCGACACCTTTTCTACACCTTTTAGCCTCCGATAATATTGCTTATTGAAAAACTAAACATGGATCAAATGAAAAAGACCCTATTCTTATCCTTACTGTTGGCTATTGGTTCCCATTTCTCCCTGCCGATCATCGCCCAATGTGGTGATTTGGAAATTATTGCCACTGTTAATGACCCTCGTTGTGAAAATATCGAGGATGGTTTTATTAGCTTATTTCTGGATGGGGGCAATCCGCCATTTAATATTCTCTGGAATGATGCTAATGCAAGTACCAGCGAAAGTATATTCTCCTTGCC
>JBCBDH010000414.1:0-6108 GCA_038529855.1 Bacteroidota bacterium
ATAGCCAGCACAAAATCCCAATCTGCCTCATTGAGCCATAACTGAGCGACCTGTCCTTTATTGATCTCTGAGTTTTTGACTTCTAATACTTTATTGCCTTCCAAGACTTGTAGGTTCAGATTGGCGATGAGGTATCGAAGGACATCTTTGAATTCTCGTATTCGCTTCGCTCCAAGCCCTTTATCAATCATTCGATAATGCCAGGCCAGAGAATAGTCTTTTTCTTCGATAAATGAACCTGGCGTTCGTTCTACCAAACCCTCCAGTATTGGACGGACATTGCTTTTCCATTGTTTGCTTAAACCCATACTGAGCTTCCAGCGATTGTTCTTTTTAAACCATACCCCGTGCTCTGCCGCCATTTCCAAATTCAAAGGTCCTAGCCACTCTTCCATAGTGTGGTGATCTCGTCCACTAATTAGGACCACTTTGGTCCCTTCCGGACTGTTGAGCTGGCGGAGTAATTCGAGTAGTTTCTGATCGGGAATGGCTTGAGCGGGATTGGGAAAGAAATTCATTAGGGTGCCGTCATAGTCCAATAAAATCAGTCGTCTAGGAGCTGTTTGATAGGCTTGAGTGAGGGCTTGCTGATGAAAATTAGTAAGGGTGTTGGCTTTATTGTTTTGTTTAGATTGACTCATTTTTCCTTGTTCTTGAATGAAAGTTTGGGCCCAATGTTTAACCGTGTATTTTTTGAGCTGTGCTTGCATTTTTCGAAGCCTTTGGGCTTGCTCTTCTGGGGGCATACTCATAGCCTGATGAATGGCTTGGATCAAGTCCATCTGATCTTGTGGATTGACGATTAGGGCATCATTGAGCTCATTGGAAGCCCCCGCCATTTCGCTCAAAATCAAAACCCCCTGTTGGCTACGCTCCTTGCTCGCTACAAATTCCTTGGCGACTAGGTTCATCCCATCGCGAAGCGGTGTGATCATCGCTATATCTGCTACCTGATAGAGCGCACAGATATCAGAGAAGGAAAAGGAACGATAGAAATACTGAATTGGCGACCATCCAAAGGTGCGAAACTGTCCATCAATCCGTCCCACCAGGGTATCAACTTCCGCCTTTAATTCCTGATACTGATCGACATTGGAGCGCGAGGGGACGACAATCATCATTAAGGTGACTTTCCCTCGATATTCTGGATATTGAGCGATAAACTGTTCAAATGCGCGAAGTCTTTGTGGAATCCCTTTGGTATAGTCCAATCGATCAATGGAAATGATGAGTTTGCGACCCTTTGCCTTGAGGCGTTCGACGATCCGATTGCTTTGTCCCAAATCGGTCACTTGCTCGGGAAAGGCATACTTATTATAGTCAATACCCATTGGAAATACATCTACATTAATCAACCGACCATTAACTGTCAATTTGCCAAAACTGTGGTCATAGCCTGATATGCGATAAACAGCACTCAAAAAATGCCGCATATAGCCATAGGTGTGAAAGCCAATTTGATCCGCCCCCAAAAGACCATCCAAAATGGCTTCGCGCCAGGGGAGGGTCCTGAAAATCTCGTAGGAAGGAAAAGGGATATGTAGGAAAAAGCCTATGGAAATACCTGGGAATGCCTTTCGAATCATGGCCGGCAATAGCATCAGCTGATAGTCGTGTATCCAGACCAAATCACCTTCCTGCAATTCATTGATGACGACCTCTGCAAAGCGCTGATTGACCGCCTGATAGCTACTCCAGTAGGAGTCATCATAATTGACATATTGGGTGAAGTAGTGAAAATGAGGCCAAACGATCTTATTGCTAAAGCCTTCGTAATAGCAGCTGATTTCGGACTCGTCCAAAAAGATGGGAATCAGATCCTGATCGGCCAATAGCGTTCTGGCCTTTTGTTGTTCCTCAGGCGATTCAATCTCCTGTCCGACCCAACCTATCCAGATTTTGTCGACCTCACCCTCCAGCGAACTAAGCCCTGTGGCCAGCCCACCAGCGCTGGGGTGATAAAACAGCTCACCTTCCTTCTTATCAATCGTAACCGGCAATCGGTTAGATACAATAACCAGTCTAGACATGCTTATGCACGAATTGGTTACCGATCATTTTTGGATGACCAGTAGGTTATACTTAAACCAAAGTGTCTGTTTGGGTTTACCCCAAATCCACTTGTGGCACTAATTAAGACCTCGGAATACTTGGAAATCCCCAAGCACCATCCGATGGTTATAGTTGTTTAGGAGCTAACAGGTTTTTTCTTTTTTCTTCTAGTTTTAAATAGTTCTACAATTTCCTTTTCCTTCATAAAGCCAAGGTCGAGGAAGTTGGTAGATACAAACTTTTTGATGTCCTGATAGTCTTTGCCGCGTTTGTCGGTATATTTCTTTAGCAGCTTTTTGACATAGGCCATGCAAAGTTCTTTGATGGATTGGTTGAACTGTTGGTTAGAGAAGACTTCCATGTAGACTGGGAAGATTTTTGATAACTCAAAATACGAAGCATATTCGTTTTCTTCCAGATTATTCATAAAAACCTTAAAATAGTTGAAGATAGTGTGGCGGATACATTCATTGATGGTCGACCGACCTTCGTAATTGTGGTAAAAGACGCGAACGTCCTCGATCGTTTCATCGTGAATATAGCCCTTACTGTGAATGGTATCTGTGAGGGTATAGTAGGGCGAGAGTTTGTCTTTAATCTTTTTATCTATAAGCGTAGAGACCTGCTTATCTGAGCTACCATCGATATTTAATTGACTAGAGCGAATATTCATAATATGATGTAGCCAAGACTCATCAAATTCAGCAACATTCTTGCGCATACTATTGATGATATCGCTTACCTCATTAGAATCGGCCTCGCTCATCGTACCAAAATGGGTATATAGCAATAGCAACTCTAGGTATTCCTCTGTCGACCGGAAATCCTTATTCCGCAAAAAGGTCATGATTTCAGGGATAATGCTCGCATTATTGCTCCCTTGTGTAAAGCGATAGTGTAAGAACTCTCTGACAGAAGGAAAATAGGTCTTTAGCTGGGAGAGCGTTTGGGGAAAAGTCGTCGTATGATAAATATCTTGTTTAAACTGATTGCGATAGCGAACCAAGCCAATTTGGCGCTCCTTTAGTAGGCGGTATTTAGGCAATTTCTGCCCCTGAAGGAAGTAGCGAATGCGCTTATTAGAGAATTCATTAATGAGGTTGGTAATCCAAATATCGCTACTTAAAGCAAAACCCATTTGAATGGTTTGGCCAATTCTTTTGCGGATGTAATCAAAATTAGAAGAGTCGCAAATGGCCAATAATACCTTTTTAAAATGGCTTTGCGGACGAATGTATTTGTAATTGTCATTAATCACACCGCGAAGTACGGTATAACCTAAAATCCTAGCTAAGAATAAACCCTCCAAATCGGGATTGAGCAGGGCCTCTTCCAGAGCAGTTAGTTGTAAAGGATTTTCTTTAGCAACAGTTTCGTAGAGACCTCGGACCTTGGGTTCAAACATTTCGCGAAGGGCAATATAATCTTCATCTTCCTCATCTTCAAGAAATTTTTTGTATTCATCAGATGCTTGCAAAAGCTTAATGGTTTCCTCTATTTCTTGTTGATATTCGGGATTGATTTTTTTCATTGCCTTGTGCTTTTTATATCGAAACCTAGTAGGACATTTAAGCCCTACTAGGTTTCTACTTTAATGATAATTTTTTAGAAAAGCCGAAAAGAACAACAATGATTCTTTTCAGCAGCCTTGCGAAGATAGATAAAAAAAAGCAAATATGAAAGCCATCTTTCTATCCTCACCGGCCAAAATAAGCTCAGGAGAGGCTTAAAAACCTCTCCCCAATCGCTGTTTATTCTTCCTTTTTGGATTCGTCCTCTTCCTTAGTAGGCGCTTCAGCAGGTGCTTCTGCTGAAGGAGCTTCTTCCTTGGCAGGCTCTTCAGCGGGTGCTTCCGCTTTCGCAGCTTCCTCCGCAGGTGCTTCTGCTACAGGAGTTTCTTCCTTAGCAGGCTCTTCTGCTGCAGGAGCTTCTTCCTTGGCAGGTTCTTCCGCAGTGTTTTCCGCACCACTGAAAGATTCCACCGTCGTCTGCTCAACAGACTCCGCAAAAGATTTCTGCTCTTCCACCACAGGTGCTAGCTCACTATCCGTTGGTGTACTGGCTGCAGGTGGCGTATTTCTTGGTGGCTGGCCAGATACAGCAGCATGGAAAGCTTTGCGCTCTTCCATAGCTTGGACCCGACGCGCCTCCACTTTCGCCTCCTTCTTGTCAATCCACTCTTGGTACTTAACTTCAGCCTCTTCAACCGTCAGAGCACCTTTTTTGACACCGCGCATCAAATGTTTTTTGTAGAGAACGCCTTTAAAGCGTAGAATGGCTCTGGCCGTGTCTGTAGGCTGGGCGCCTTTCATCAGCCAATCAAAGGCTTTATCACGGTTCAGATCAATGGTGGCTGGCTTTGTCATCGGATTATAAGTTCCGATTTTTTCGATAAAGCGGCCATCGCGAGGAGCTCTTCCATCGGCTACCACGATGTGATAGAAGGGGCGCTTCTTTCTGCCCCGTCTTTGCAATCTAATTTTAACTGGCATGTGTTAAAATTTATTTGGTTTAACCATACCCATTTAACTTGATGAAACAAGCGATGGGATTTTAACGCGTGCAAAGTTAATACTTTTTTCAATATAGTACAGCAAAAAGAGGAAAAGTAAAAAAGGTCTTGTATTTTTACTATCATCCCACTACACTTGTTCTATGCACCCGTTTCTCGCCACAATGCTTTTTTAGCCTTGTCGCCATTAAAAACCGATTGACTATTGATTATGTTTAGAAAAAACGGGCTTTTAGTACTCTTCCTGACCATTGGGCCACTTCTCTTGTGGAGCCAAACCAATATTTCTGGAGTCATCAACGATTATGCTCAGGTTCAGGCCATTGAAGAAGGCTGTCAGACGATATTGACCCTGGACAATGCCAATGCTTTTCAAGCGACCGATAAGGTGCTGCTGCTACAAATGCAAGGCGCTGAAATAGCGGAGTCCGATAATGCTTCTTTTGGAGAGATCAGTGATCCAGCTTCCACGGGAAGCTATGAGACCAATGAGATTGATGCTATTGACGGTAATCAGGTCTACCTGAAGTATCAATTGATCAACAGTTATCAATTAACAGGTCAACTTCAATTGGTACGCATTCCAGTTTTAGATAATGCCATCGTGACAGATACGCTGAAGGTAGCCCCTTGGGATGGGCAGAAGGGAGGTGTCCTGGCCCTGGAGGTGACGGGACTTTTAGAACTCAATGCGCCCATTATCGCCAATGGAGCTGGTTTTAGAGGAGCCATCGCTCAGCTCAATCTACCCAATGATTGCAATTGGTTTTTTCAAAACAACGACTATTTCTACAATCAAAACAGTTGGCGAGCGGCAAAGAAGGGGGAAGGGATTGCTGCGCTTATTGGAGGTAAGGAAGCAGGGCGAGGGCCACAAGCTAATGGCGGCGGTGGTGGAAATGACCACAATGCAGGTGGTGGTGGCGGAGCTAATAGAAGTAGAGGCGGACAGGGAGGAACCAATGAGGAGCCAACGACTTTTGGTTGTAAAGGCCGATTTCCTGGAGTGGGGGGACGTGCCTTGTCAGATTTTGGCGAGCAGCGTATTTTTCTTGGAGGAGGAGGAGGAGCTGGTCATGGTAATAATGCCGATCAGACTGATGGTGGAAATGGGGGAGGGATTATCCTCTTGATTGCTGGGGAGCTGAGGAGCAATGCTTTTGCGATTCAGGCGGATGGTCGGGCAGCACCCGTGGCAAATGGCGATGGCGGCGGCGGTGGTGGTGCTGGCGGTAGCGTGATTTTAGACATTGGACAATTGCTTGATCCAGCCCAGATAACAGCGCTAGGTGGTCTTGGAGCGAGGACGATTAATCCTTCCAATCGCTGCATGGGGCCTGGTGGTGGCGGTAGTGGTGGACATTTGTTACTGGATGTTGGGAATGAGGCTTTGTTGACAGTAGATTTGAGTGGTGGAGCGCCAGGTTTATCGGTCAATTCTTCGGTATGCGCGGAGGGAACGAATGGAGCAAGTAGTGGGGAGATGGGACTACAAGAAGATTTGCTGGGTATTCCTCAAGGCCCTTTAAACGATGGAGGCTTAG
>JBCBDH010000415.1:0-6093 GCA_038529855.1 Bacteroidota bacterium
TGCGACGCAGCAAATAGCTATCCTCGCAAGCACCAGCTTCGCGAATTTCCTGGTAAGTCAAATTGGCATTGGCATCGCAAATATCTGCAATTTGTACATTGGCGGCATTGGGTACTTCATCGCAATTCACCGTAAGGTCAGCAGGTACATTGCTGAATGCTGGGGCACGCGTATCTTGAATGATGAATTGAGCGGTGACGGCTGCCGCATTGCCGCATTCATCAGTAGCGGTGAAGGTAACGATCGCTTGCCCCGTAGCGCCACAATCATCAGACAGGGTTGTATAATCATGGCTCCAAGTAATCCCGCTGACAGGACTGATGTTGTCTACTGCTTGTGCCCCACCCTGGCTATTTAGCCAATCGTTAAGGGCGCTGGTATTTCCATTACCATCACATTCAACAATTAAATCTGCTGCAATGGGATCGATCAATGGTGCTTGAACATCCATATAACCCACATCCACTTTATCGTTTTGGGCTTTACTTTGAAGGTTGATGAAAGCGGTCTTTCCGTCAATTCCTACATCACTATCTATGCTATCATCTCCTCCTTGGTCTTGACCAGCATAGGCCAGGCCATTGGGGAGATTGGGAAAGCCAAAAGTCAATTGATAAGTACCAGGACGTAGGTTAACGAATTGGTATTGTCCACTATTATCAGAAGAGGTGTTTAGGCTAATTGGCGTTCCATTTCCAGTGGTGCCTTCTAGACTTATTGGCACAAAAGCCAAAGGGACTTCTCCACTGTCAAAAATGCCATCTTTATCACAATCCAACCAAGTTTGATCACCAATACGGGCTGGTGCATACTGTCCAGCATCGTAATCGCGATTGATTTCTCCGCTTTCCAAGATCTCAAAAGGACTCATGCCATTGATGGGATCAGCATCACTATCCAGGGCTTCATTATTTCCTTCTTCATTATAGGTGAATAGGAAACCCGTTTGAGTGGAAAAGGTCAGTTTGTATTCACCAGGGCGAAGGTTTTCAAACAGATAAGTACCATTGGCAAGCGTACTTTGGCTTTGAGTGACGTTTGTACCAGCTCCATCCGTTCCAATTAATGTGATCAATACATTGGCTAGACCTGGTTCGCCACTATCCTGAATACCATTGCCATTGAGATCATCCCAAACCAAATTACCAATAGCAGCAGCGCGATAATAGCCCGCATCAAAACGATCTTCCTGGTCCCCACTTACCAAGGTAGTAGCGGGTGTCATGCCATTAATAGGATCGGCATCACTGTCCAATTCATCATCAGCTCCCAAATTGAGATAGGTGGGGCTAAAGCCATTAGGGCTTACAAAAGTGAGTTTGTAGGTTCCAGGGAATAGATCATCAAAACGGTATTCCCCATTGGCGCCCGTGTTTAGACTTTGGCTAATGGGTGTGCCATTTCCTGTAAAACCATCCAGGCGAACTGAAGCATTAGCAATACCTGGCTCTCCACTATCTTGTATGCCGTTGCCATCCACATCTTCCCAAACCAAATCACCTATGCTTACAGGTTGATAGTAACCTGCATCATAATCCGTATTGTCTTCGCCACTAATCAAGAGTTCTGTTGCCGTCTGGCCTGTATTTGGATTGGCGTCGCTGTCCTGGGTATCGTCTAGTCCTTGTTTATCATAAGTAGTCGAAAATCCATTGGGGCTTTCAAAGATCAGTTGATAAGCCCCTGGGATGAGTTCGTCAAATAGGTATTGGCCATTATTAGCTGTTAGGATACTGCGATTCACGCTTGTACCATTGCCCGTTTGCCCTTCCAGTCGAACGGTGACATTGGCGAGACCAGGCTCTCCCCCATCTTGCAAGCCATTTCCATTTACATCCTCCCAAACGCGATCACCCAAGCTGGCCCATTTGTAATAGCCTGCATCATAATCAAGATTGCGTTCCCTACTGGTCAATTGCTCAGTAGCCGTCCGTCCACTAATGGGGTCAGCATCGCTATCCAGTGCTTCATTTCCCCCTTCATTTAGATAAGCTCTCTGAAAAGTAGTGGGTTGACTAAAGATCAATTGATAATTACCTGGGATCAAATTTTCAAATAGATAAGTACCATCAGATTGGCTGTTTAGGGAAAGACTTATGGGTGTACCATTTCCTGTTGTCCCTTCTAGTTGAATTTCTACATCTGCCAGCCCAATTTCTCCATTATCCTGAAGACCATTGGCATTTTCATCTATCCAAACCTGATCTCCAATAGCTGCCCATTGGTATAAACCAATATCTAAATCCTGATTGTACTCGCCCAATGCTAAGGCTACAGGGGTCGAATTGGACGTATTGGGATCGATATCACTATCTTTTGCATCGTCAGCTCCCTCATCTTGGTAAGTAATCAAGAAATCCTGTGGTGTGGTGATGCTTATGGTGTAATCTCCTGCTGGAAGACCATCAAAGCTGTATTGACCATTGGCATCGCTGCTTCCTGCTCGATTTACAGGAGCCCCAGTATTGGAGGTTCCGCTTAGCTGGATGGCTACATTGGCCACACTAGGCTCTCCTGCCTCTTGAATACCATTTGCATTGAGGTCTTCAAATACCTGATCGCCTAGTTTTGCTGGGTTGGATAAGCTGATATTGGCCGTACAAGTACAGCCATTGATGTCGCTAACTTGTACTGTATAAGTACCTGCGCTCAGATTGGTCGCTTCGCGACTTGTTTGAAAGGCCGCATCATTCCATTGATAGACATAAGGTCCTACCCCTCCCGTAGCGCTGGCGCTGGCGGCACCATCACTTCCGCCAAATGTGCTAATGGCCACTCCTTCATTATAGTTAGTATTGATGCTGGCTGAACAATTGAGTGGTTCAGGTGCGGTTAGGCTGGTAGTACTTGTGGCAGTACAGCCATTCGCGTCAGCAACAGTAAGCCCATAGTTCCCTACAGTCAGCCCCGTCGCCACTTGCCCATTTTGCCCATCACTCCAATTATAAGTATAAGGTGGGGTTCCTCCATTGGGATTAGCCCTGACACTCCCATCCGCTCCATCTGAACAGCTCACAGGCGCTCCATTATAGTCAGTCAATACATCAATTCCCAGGTCTAGGGTTGGTGGGGCGGTGATGTTGATATTGGCTTGGGTCTGGCAGTTATTGGCATCTTTTACAGTTACCGCATAATTACCAGGAGCTAAATTATCAATGCGAATGTTGGTTGAGTTGTCGCTCCATTTGTAAGTATAAGGAGCCGTTCCCCCATTCACCAAAACGCGTAATGCGGCATCTGATTCTCCAGGGCAACTAATGGCCTGTCCATTGAAATCACTCTCTATTTGAATAGTGGCGGTGAGCTGTGGAGGGTTTTGGAGGCTTATGTTATCACTAATGGTACAGCCATTGGCATCGCTGACCAGGAGTACGTAGTTACCTGCAGTTAGGCCAGTGACAGTAGCTGTAGATTGACCATTGAGCCAATTGTAGCTGTAGGGAGGTGTACCACCATTTACAGTAGCCGTGATTTCACCATCTGCAGCGCCAAAGCAGGAGATGTCTTGGCCATTATAATTAGAGCTTATATTTAAGTCCAATTGAAGGGCATCAGGATCATTAATGGTAATGCTTCTTTCAATAGTGCAAGCGAAGGCATCGGTGATGGTTAGGCGATAGGTGCCTGCGGCGAGATTAGTCAGTGTAGCAGAATTATCTCCTGTGCTCCAGGCATAGGTATAAGGCGACAAACCGCCTGTGCTTTGCACTTGAATTCGCGCATCGGCAGCACCAAGGCAGCTGATGGCTTGGCCATTATAGTTAGAAATGATGTTGATATTGGCTGAAAGATCAGAATCATCACAGGTTTTACATGCTGGTTTTACGCTTAGAGCGCTGGCAAAGACCAGGGATTGACCGCTGGGAACGGTCCCACTTGGCGATTCGACACATATATTGACAGAGGTAGCGGATGCGGGAACATTTGGGAGGATGAATGGAGTGATGTTTAGGGCATCGCCCAGGTTATAATCGTTAACTGTAATGGTTTGGGAGGCGCTGCCAGATACGGCCGTTACTCTGGCGATACGACCATCGGAAGTGAGCTCGGAGAGGGGGGCGGTAATTAGGATATCGCGCGGAGCGGGGCCAACTGGGATGGGTAATGTCTCGCATCTAGAGCTTTGGAAAAGCCAGGCTTCCACAAATTTTCCAGAGTTAGCGGCATTATTACCCGTATTTCTAAAAATATAGAGAACCATCGACTGTGCATTACAGCGATTTTGCGATGGGATGTTGATGCTGACGAAATTGGCGGGATTGAGCAGGGCGCGAAAGACATAGCCGCGAGCGGGGCTGGTCATGATGACAGGAGCTACTATAGATTGATTGTTGGTGGTGAAGGTATATTGAGTGGGATTGGGGGAGCTGCCTTTATAGACAACTTCTGCGACAATTTGCGTCACGTTCCCTGGATTGGGGATGGAGATAGTTCTGGAATTGGCACAACGGATGCCTTCTCCTACTACCTCTACTTCGATTCCATCTTCACAGGTGTAGGACCAACCTTCTGGCGGTAAGCTACAGTTGGGATCAACGGTAATCTTGATACAATCGGTTTCGTACCAATCTGAACAGTTGGTTCTTCTGGCACAACGGCGAAACCAGGTCGTCTGGGATAGGGAGCCAGGGGTATAGGTAGTACTATTCGCTCCAGGAATAATTTGGCTAAAGTCATTTGGGCAGCCCGAAGTTGATTTTAGCCACATATATTCTAAGGTTCCCGAACCACCCGAAGCATTTTCCACGCTTACTAAGGTTCCTGGGTCGACGGTACCTCCGCAGAGAGTAGCGGAATACCCAATACTTCCTGGATGGGTAATGTTATTGCATTGAGGTGTGACACTTGATGGCCCTTCCGTCTTGCTCAGGCCCAAACAGATCGTTGAAAGCGCAATTAATAGGCTTAGCCCCGACAGCTTTAGCCAAGCTGCATTTGTGTGTAAATTTTGGTCAATCATGTTACTTGTAAGTCGAAGTAGCCCAATCGTCCGCAAGGGATGTCTAGACTACATTCATTTGTTTGTTTTTTACTTGTCACAAATCGGGGGTATTGGGAGTTGAAAAATAGGGGGATCAAGTGGTGTTGTTTACAATTTGGTAAATGGTGCAAAAACTAAGCCACTAATGGCCTTTCTGCTCTTGAGCAGCGAAGGAACAATCAGCCTACAAAGCGCTCATAATCAATCATATGTACAGTATCTTTATACATAAGTTTGTATTTACCAAAATTTCAAGTCCTTTTTTAATACCTATCAAATCGTGACATTTTCACGGAGGGGGGATAAAATGATAAAGGATAATAATTCACATAAAAAAAGATAGAATATTATCAATGATCATTTAATTGAAAAAATTTGGAGCCTATCTCTACAGATACTTCTTAGATATATTCAAGTATTTTTGTCACAACTAGCACAGTCCGTCACTCCTTTTTCTTACGAGTCCACATCAAATACCAAGCGAGTGATACCTAAGGTCAGAGGGCTTGACTACCGTAAAGATTTGCTAGGAGGATGTGACAAAGGGCCACAGCAAAGGATTATTCCCTGAAATTCAGTCTTTTGTTTGAATCTCGCCTTGTAAAAGCGAAGCAATTTCAATAGCTGTTCTCAGTACCCAATCGAAAATAATTGAATAAGGGCTTGTATGTAGGGATATTAGACAGGGGTGATAGAGGACTTATAGTGGGTGCTAAGCAACTGATAATCAGTTAATATTTTACAAATATACCAAAAAAGCGAATAGGAGTAAAGGTTTGCGGCGCTTGCTTACAAATCGAGTAGGAATACGGTTTATATAGATAATTAAACAACAACTATTTGTAGTTCATTATCAGCTATTTATTGAGTCACTAAGCTTTTAGTCCTCTATATAGGCTCTTTTATACCTTGTCACATTTTATACTATATAGTACATCCTACACTTTATTTAGCCCGTTGTGACCTTGTTAAGGAATCCCATCTATCCCATCCATTCGAAAGAGTAATTCCTTCCTATCATGGAATCAACAAACAGAAGGTCAAATAGGCTACATTCTAACTTAACAAAATCAGCAGAATAAAATGATAAATTATTGTTTAACAGTATTTTA
>JBCBDH010000416.1:0-6083 GCA_038529855.1 Bacteroidota bacterium
ATGGTTCCAGTGAGAGAGAGTTCTTGCTCATCGTTGTCGCCATCCCAAATATCGTCACCTAGCTTTCTTTGTTTGAGCAGTCCTTCACCATCAGCGACTAATACTTCTGTTAAGTCCTCGCTGTTGGCCAAATCCTGAAACATAATGCTTCCTGCTACATGCAGATTGGCGCGAACGGAAGTGACCCCAATGCCTACTTTACCTGTTTTTGTCATCCGCATGATGTTGCCGAGGTTGCTGGAAATATCCAGGGAATTTCCTCCGATGAAGTTCCAGGCTCTACTTTCGAAGTTGGTTTGTGGGTAGGAGGCATCGTCGCTCACCCAGGCTTCTAGGCGTAGGGTGGAGGTCGTGGCTGTGTTGAGACCGAGATTGCCTTCATTACCAATGGGGCCTTCTACAGGACCATTGTAGATGTGGAGATCGCTACCTGGGAAGGGGGTGCCTATACCAACGCTACCGATGCGATAGGTCGATTCGCCAGTATCGTACTTAGCAGGTTTCCAAGTGTCTGTTTGTGAAAAAGCCATTTGACTGAGACCCAATAGGGATAGGGTTAGGATGCATAAAATCCTGTTTTTCATAGCTAAATTTTTAGTAGTTAAAGATTAATTTATTTGTTCGTTGGGCATGACCATTCTACTGGTGCATGTGCTATAAGGAATACCGTTTTTGACGAATTGGTAATGATTTGAGCTCTATTTTTTTTATTGAAAAAGCTTAAAACAGCGATTTGGGAGGATCAAGACAAGGATTTGTTAACTTAGTAGGGCATAGCCGTATTCTAATTAGATAGAGGACTTTTGACATTCGGTGAGGGGCATATTCGTCAAAATCATTCATTTGTCCTTGTTTCTTTTTTCCCTTGGCGTAGAAAAAAGTTAATATTCTCCTAAAACTTAATGTTTTTAACACCGTATAGTAGGGGTCAGGCCAACATTTGTGCTTCTTCTTATCAGAAGCGATGAGAAAAAATCGTTCTCTAATAAACAAAACACAGCGGAGAACAACCAACAATACCAAGTACGGCAAAGGCCGTGGAGGAACAAACATACGTAAACCTTTAAAATCCGCCTGAATATGACACTTCCTAAAATTTTACCTTTTGCCTTGATGGCTTTACTATTGCTGGCCGCTGGTGCCTGCAATAAAGACGATGATTCGCCAACGAGTGGCAATAAAGAAAACCTCGTCATTCGCATACAGGAACAATACGAAACGCCTCCTTCGCGCGTCTCTGTATTCTTTAAGGTGGAGACTGGGAGTGGCGAGCCAGTAGCTGGTTTGACCGAACCGAATTTTACGATTTATGAAAAGGGGCGGAATGATGAAGTCGAGCGCTTGCTGTCAGAGGATGAAACGACGCGCATCCTTTCTGATAATGGTCAGATTTTTCGCTATCACAATATCCTGGTTTTGGATTTGAGTGGTAGTGTCCTCAATAATAATCTCGAACAACTCAAGGATGCGGCCAAGTCCTTTATTTCGGATGTGATGGCTACGGATTTTAATTCTTCGGCAAGCGTAGGGATTTGGTGGTTTGATGGCCGTGACCAATTGCATCAATTGATTGACTTTACGGATGATGAGTCTGACTTATACGAAGCAGTGGATGGCATTACGCCCAGTATCTCTTCAGATAGTTCTACGGATTTGTTTGGAGCCATTTTGAAGAGTACGGATTTGGCAGAAGCCAAATTATCTGAAAATCAGGCACAGGGTATTCTTTCTGCTGTATCCATTATTGTGTTTACGGATGGGACCGATCAAGCAGCCCGCTATGCCAAGGCTGATGCTTACCAAGCGGTAGACAATGCTTCAGAGGGGATTAACTTCTACACGATTGGATTGGGCGATGAAATTGACGAGACAGCTTTGCGCAAAATTGGAACCAGCAGTTTTGTTTTTGCTGATGATACAACTGTGCTTAACAATAAGTTTGTGGAGATTGCCAATCTCATTTCTGCGGAAGCTAACAGCTATTATTTATTTGAATACTGTACGCCTAAGCGCAATGGCAGTGGGGAAAGTGAGTTACACATCAATGTAGAAAATGACACGGGAAAGGGAAAAAGAGTAACTACTTTTAGTGCGGACGGTTTTGAGGATGACTGCGATTTGAACTAGCCTTTACGATAAACTAGGCTAACTAATGCCTCGATCCACACGGGTCGGGGCATTGGTTTTTTAGGGTTTAAACGAGTGGGTAAAAAAAAGAGGAATACCGCTAATTAAAGCAGTATTCCTATACGATTTTTTGGAGTTAACTTACTCAAAATCAAGGGCCTAGTGCTTTGGGGAAAGCGGTTATGGCACTTGTTGGAGTAGGGATTAAAATCGGTTGGCTGTAAAACAAAATTATTTTCTTATTCATTTTAGGGAAATTGTGGGGTAACAAAACGAAGCTATGGGGTATATCCTCTCAAAGCATTCACTCAGTAATCCGTCGGCAAAGAAAAAGGTTACCTAAAAAAAATGGAGGATAGAAAAAAAATAAAAAATTGTAATGGAATTATTGAGGGAAATGTATTACATTTGTTATCATCACAATTGATCTTTACTATCTTTTCTTATAAGTGATCTAATTCCAACACGGAATCTACTTTTCGATACTCAAGGTAATAATAAGCACTACAACAAGGCTCTCTGAAGATTAGCTCGATCTTTATTGATCTGTCCTGTCTTTTAAGTACCTACAATGCATTTGGTATTGCAGAGGGCATGGTGTATATACAAGTTTTTTCTACAAGCAACTTTTTAAAATTTATCACCTAAAAATCTTTCAAAGAATGAAGAAATTAAACCTCTTTCTTGGGTTATTGGTATGCCTATTCCTAACTCAAGACCTCTTCGCTGATCCCAACGGTAGAAGGGTAGATGTGAGCACTTTAACCGCAGCTCAACGACTGACTTTAGCCAACGCAATGCTGGGATATATCGACTTAGCCGTAATTGAAGAACATGGATGTAACTCAGAATATGGAAACTTCAATGGGGTGGCAGGTAGTATTCACGGACCAGAAATGTTTCTCAACTGGCATCGCCAATACTTGGAGGAAATGGAATCCGCCATCTCTGGAACACTGGCGGGTATGGGACTTAGCCTATTGCCCAGATGGGACCCCGCCATGGGTTTAGGAGGGGTGCTCGACTTTCTTACGGTCGATCCTGCTTGTCCTAGCTCTTGTGGTGGTGGTACTTGTGCTGCACCTAATCCAGCTACCTTTCCCAATGGTATCCCAACGGCTTATCCAGCTATTCTTGAGCCTATTATGAACTGTGCCCTTTGGACCGATTATGAAGATTTTAGTGAAGACCTCAGAACGGGGTATCACGTTGTCGGACACGTTGCCGCTGGTAATGTAATGGGTAACTTTAAAAGCCCTGCTGCTCCTCTGTTTTGGTTGTGGCACGGAATGATTGATGATGTTTATTGGGATTATCAGCAAGCTTGTGCGCCCAATTCAGAAATCTACATGCAGGATACCCCTTCCGATACTGGTGCAGAGCCTAATCCAGATACAGGCCCCATGTGGATCAGCCAAGATATTTGGGTTCGTCAGAGCCAGGATACACGCACTGGAAGTATGTTCCACCCACATGGTAGTTCTAATTTTGCTAATGCAGGCAGCCACGAAAACCCTGAATTCAAAACCTCAGGCAGTAATTTTATTTACGTAAGACTTCGCAATAATACAGCAGAAGATTTTTCTGGTGGTCGACTACGCGTCTATTGGAGTAAAGCTTCTACGGGTTTGAACTGGCCAACGACTTGGATTAATTATTTTGCGGGAACTACAGTACTACACGGTGACGAGCTTTTACCAACGGGTACGGGTTTGGTGCCAGATGATTCCAACTTCTACATTCCACCTATTGAGGCTGGACAGCAATTTATCATGGAAATTCCTTGGACAGTTCCTAATCCTGCTGACTTTACCAATGACATTCACCACTTTTGCATCTTGGCGAGAATTGTATCCGATTTTGATCCAATGGATACGCCAGAAGGAACGGGTATTGGTGCCAATGTTAGAAATAACAACAATATTGTTTGGAAAAATGTATCTGTATTTGATCTTGATCCATTTAATATTGTAGACCCAGGAGGAAGCCCTAGTTACGTGGCTAAGCAAGTAGCTTTCCAGGGTACTTATGTTACCAATGCAACGACAACAGATCAGGCTACTAATTTGACTTTTGAGGCGCTTCGCGACCGGAATGTCAGATATGATTTTTACGATATTGGCGGAACGGCATTCGTCCGTCTAGACAAAGACCTAGGAGAACTTTGGGCCAGAGTTGGTTATCGTGGTGAGGGTATTCGAATATTGGGTTGGTACGATGAAAAGCTCTATGTAAATTTGGAGGGTAAGACGGCTACTATTTTGGGGCTTGGATTAGCGGCTAATGCCAACCATTCTATAGAAATGGGTTTTGCCATGACGAAGCCTGGTGAGCCTGGTCAGCGTTTTGACTACGATGTGGTTCAGGATGATGCGACTGGACGTGTAGGTGGAGAGCGTTTTGAGTTGAATCTGCAAGAAGGTCGTGGAGGCAGTACCGACAATGCATCGCTTGCTGTTGAATCCAACAATAGCTTGCTGATCACGCCTAATCCAACGACTGGTCAATTTACTTTGAATTACGAATTAGCGGCTGATCAATTTACTAACTTCACTATATTTGATATTAGTGGCCGCAAAGTACGTAACCTCTCTAGCCAGCGTCAAGAAGCGGGTTATTACACCACTCCTGTAGACGTTTCTGATCTAAGCGCAGGTATTTATATCCTACGCGCACAGATTGGCGACCAATTGATTACCAAAAAATTGATTATTGAATAATACTTTATGAATTGTCGGAGTGAGGCTGTCTCACTCTGACAATTCTATTCCTCCATTTAGACCGCACCATTAAGAAATAGATCACTTAGAGCATGTTGGGAATTTAATAATCGACCTACAAATGCCATTTTATTGCTTAGGCAGCCCATCCGCTTCGCGGTTCACAAGCTTTTGCTTGTTCCTATTGTAGAACTGGGTTTCGTAGCTCAGGCTACGACCCCAAACCTACGCCTAGTCTAATCAAGAAAATGACTATTTTAGGCCAGAAGACCAAAATCCCAACATGCTCTTAGCCTAATTCATTTTGATTAGGTATTTATTCCCAAACCAGAAAAAGATAAACTTTTATTTAGAGATAGATAATGACCTAAAAAATTAAAGATCACTTTATAGAAAAAGATAGTAAGATCACCTTTTAGACTTTCGCAACGACCCTAATTTTTATCAACTTATTTATCCCCAAAGTATGAAGAAACTTAACCTGTTTTTTGGGCTACTCCTATGCCTATTATTAAGTCAAGACCTTTTGGCAGACCCTATTGGAAGAAGGGTAGATATTGGGACTTTATCTGCTGCTCAAAGGTCTACCTTAGCGGCTGCAATGATTGCTTATATTGATAAAGCCATTATTGACGAGCACGCTTGTAACACAGAATTTGGAAATGCCCCTGGTGCTTCAGGAAGTATACATGGACCTGAAATGTTTCTCAATTGGCATCGAGAGTACATCGCTGAGATGGAAGAAGCTATCCAAGCTACTTTACTTGGTATGGGACTGACCGTACTCCCTCGTTGGAATCCTGCCAATGGGATCAATGATGTACTTGATTTTCTTGTTGTTGATGGGGATTGTTCCATCTCATGTGGTGGTGGCACCTGTGCTGCTCCAATCGCTGCCAATTTCCCGAATGGCGTAAATACCGCTTTCCCAGCAGTTTTTGATTCCCCTTTAACTTGTGGCACCTGGACGGATATGGAAGTTTTTAGTGATGCGCTTAACTTTAATTATCATGGAGTAGGGCATATTGCTGCTGGTGGTGTTATGTCAAATTTCAGAAGCCCATCCTGTCCTTTGTTCTTTCTTTGGCATTCTATGGTCGATGAAGTTTTTTGGGATTATCAAATGTAGTGTACGCCCAATGCTGATTTTCATATAAAAGATACCCCTGCTGATACAGGTGTTGAGCCCAATCCTGATACAGGTCCTATGTGGATTAGCCAGGATATTTGGGTACG
>JBCBDH010000417.1:0-6076 GCA_038529855.1 Bacteroidota bacterium
CCTTATTAGCCTCTCCTCTTGTGAGAAAAATGAGGTCTTCCCCGTAGATTATTATCAATGTGATTTAGGCACTCAGGACAGTAGTGCCCTACACCCCAAAGCGGATATTTACCAAGGCATTTTAGAACGAAATAGAAGGAAAGGCTTAGTTGGCGCCGTCTTGTTAGTAAAGGATAAAGATGGTCTTTGGCTAGGGGCGGATGGCCAATCAGATATCGCCTCTGATACAGATATGAAAAGCTGTAATACTTTTTTGATCGCCAGCATCAGTAAGGTCTTCACCTCTGCTGCCACCTATCGCTATATTGACCAAGGTAGGCTATCTCTAGATGACCCCATCAGCAATTGGTTGGACCCATCCATCGTAGACGAAGTCAACAATGCGGATAAAGCACAAATCAAGCATTTGCTGGCCCATACCAGTGGCATTGCAGACTACTACACTTTCCAGTTTGAGTTAGATAGAATCAACAAAATCACCAATGAATTTACCAAGGAGAAGGTATTGGAGTATACTTATGGGGTAGGTGCCACCAATGAAGTGGGGGAAAGCTATTATTACTCCAACACCAATTTTCTCTTGCTGGCTATGATCTTGGAAAAGGCAAGTGGGCTTAGTTTTGAACAAGTCTATCAACAAGAGGTATTCAGCCCACTTGGCCTCCAATCTGCTTACTACAGCGAAGAACAGCCCATACCAGACGGCTGCGTCAAAGGCTATGTGGATGTTTATGGCAATGGTCAGCACATAGAAAGTGAATTCTTGTACAATGATGAGCTGGGCATTGGTGGGGATGGTGGCATTGCCATCAATGCATTTGATTTGGCCATTTTCTTTGAGCAGATGATGAAAGGAAACCTGATCTCTCCTTCCTCCTTGAATGAATTGACCAAATGGTTTGACCTACCAGAGGATTGGATCAGTGAGGATGACCCCTACGGACAGAATGAAAATGGCTTTGGCATTGAAAAATTCAATACGAGCTATGGTTCAGCAGTTGGCCATACGGGAGGAGTTGACGGATTTAATACCATCGCCCTTTACTTTCCCAAAGAGGATATGACCTATATCCTGCTGCTCAATAGTGCGGGTAGCGAGGAGGGGGGAGAGTCCCAAGAGAACATCTTTGAGGAGGTGGCTAGGGAGATGTTTGAGTAAGAAGGTATTTCAAAATATAGGGTGACCGTATGGGCTGTGTGTCTGTATGGTCACTTTTTTGTATGGCTTCGTTTGATATTCTACTGCATCTTAAATACCTCATCCAAACAAATTATGGTCATTGGTGTTGAAGACAAGGTCAGGTATAATCATTATAACGATCAAGAAGTGGTTTGGGACGCCAAATCACGCTGGAATCCTTTTGGTTTTGCAAGTGGATTTGGGTTAAGCCCCAAGCACAGTATTTGAAAATTAGAAAGAGTGACGGCGTGTAGTCATACGCTTTGATTGGCGAGGCTTAATGTATGAAGTCTTCGTATATTTGATGTTTTTGACAAGCCCAAAATGAAGAAACACAGGTAAAGAGGCACATGGAAAATTAGCATCAAATTTGTAGAATCAACGTGTGCAAAATATCGTTCAAAGATCAAAATTAGCTAATAATGAAAAAGATCAACCTCTACTTATTTTTCTTTCTTGCGGTCATTGTCGTTTTTGATAGTTGCAAAAAAGATGATGATGATCAGTTTACAGAAACGGAGACCGCTGATTATTCCTCAGATGTTGTACTGGATTGGATTGAACTAACCTTACAGTTGACGGAAGAAACAGCAGGGTATACCCCTCCCGTTGCCGCTCGTGTATATGGCTATTCAGGATTGGCACTTTATGAAAGTGTCCGCTTTGGAATGCCAGAATACAAATCACTTGAAGGGCAATTGACCGAATTTGATGCGGGCACCATTCCTCTGGCAGCGTCAGACAAAGACTATCATTGGGGAGCAGTGGCTAATGCGACCTTAAGCGTGTTTTTGAAAAGTTGTTTTCAAACAACCTCAACAGCTAATCTAGCGCTAATGAGTGATTTAGAAACCCGCTATGAGAATCAATTTAGAACAGAGGCTTCAGATGAAATCATAGATCGTTCCATAGCATTTGGGGAAGCGGTTGGAAATGCGGTGCTGGCATTCGCCAATAGTGATGGACAGGAGGAGTGCTATAATTCTAATTTCCCATCCTCTTATACGGTACCCACTGGAGACGGGCTTTGGGAACCCACCAGCTCTTCCGAACCCATTCCTTTGCAACCTTATTGGGGAGATGTCAGACCTTTTATGGAAGAAAATGTTGACGACTTACTGCCAATCCCTCCTCCTGACTACTCAACAGATCCCAGTTCTGCCTTTTACATAGAAGCGATAGAGGTGTATGAAGCCGTGCTCAATATCACTCCTGAACAAAAGGTGATTGCTGAGTTTTGGAGTGATGACCCTGGAAATACGGCAACTCCTCCAGGCCATTCTTATTCTATTATGATGCAAATCCTTGGTGAAGAAGAAGCCAACTTGGCACGGACGGCTGAGGTATATGCCAAACTTGGAATGGGGATTCACGATGCCTTTGTATCTTGTTGGAAAGCCAAATACCAATACAATTTGATCCGACCAATCACTTATATTCACGAACATATAGATGATACCTGGTCTATCCCACTGGCTACTCCTCCTTTTCCAGAATATACCTCTGGACATTCCGTTCAGTCAGGTGCTACTGCAGAGATTTTGACGGACTTATTTGGTGAAAATTATTCTTTCGTTGATAGGACACACGTCAATCGTACTGATATAGACGGCTCTCCAAGATCTTTTAATTCCTTCTATGAGTTTGCTGACGAAGCGGCCATCAGTAGACTTTATGGCGGCATTCACTATCGAGCTGCCATTGACATTGGCGTGGAGCAAGGAATCAAAGTTGGGGAGAACATAGCGAAACTACAGTTTAAATAATTGTGCGATAGCCTAGCAGAGAGGGCTATTATAAAAGCTAGGGTGACCGTGTGGGCTGGGAGTCTGCACGGTCATTTTTTAGTTACCATGTAATTGGTACCACAAATATGGCTATTTGTGGTATTGATGATATTTAGCGGCAAGCTTTGATCTAAGATTAAGGGCAAATTAGACAAATTCACCATATTGAATTGTTCGTAAATTGTCGGTATCTTTATAGACAAATGACTAGAATGGTAAAAATTACTAAGCTACTAAGTGATCAATCTAGAGGAATCCTAGTGAATAGTTCCAAGGATTATATCCATCTAAGTAGAAAAGGGCTAAGCTTCAAACAGCTAAAGGAAATATTGAAATTTGCCAATATCTCATTAAAACAACTTGCCTCTATGATCTCTATTTCTGAGAGACAATTAACGAGATATACTGATGATAAAATACTAAAAACAGATATCTCTGCCCATCTAATACTAATTACTGAATTATATAGATTTGGCTATGAGGTCTTTGAAGATCAAATTAAGTTTCAAACTTGGATGAATAGCGAAATCAGAGGGCTAGGCTATCAAAAACCTATCAATTTATTAGATACGCCCTTTGGCATTCAGGATGTCAAAAATGAATTAGGTAGGTTAGAACATGGTGTTTATTCATAAGGGATGGAAGTCTTTAGAATAACAAAACAAAAATACAATGTTGTCCTCAATCCTTTACATCCCAAATACGAACAAATAGCGATAATAGATCAATCTGATATTAAAATTGATCAGCGACTACTAAAATGATTCAATTCTCTTACCAACTACTTCACCAGCGACAAGCCTAATAATTTAATATGCATCAATCGTAAAATTGGTTGCCTGACCCAAGTAAATAAAAAAGCGATTGATAGGCAGTTGCCATACCCCCTCATTTTACGACTCTTCTTGGCGGACTCCTCCAACCCCAGTTATCTACCTAGTGTTGTATGACTTTAAATCACCTTTAAAATCAAACATTATGAAAAAACTCGCCCTATTATTAATGTGCTTAGGCATTATATCCATATGCACAGCTCAAACAGCCAGAGTACAGATTATTCACAATTCCCCAACCCCAACTGTAGATATTTATGCTAATGATGACTTACTATTAAATGACTTTGCCTTTCGCACGGCTACCCCATTTATTGATGTTCCTGCGGAGGTAGCCATCAACATAGGAGTGGCACTAAGCAATAGTACCTCAGCAGCAGATGCCATTGCCAATTTCCCAGTTACTTTCGAAGCAGACGAAACTTATGTCGTGGTCGCTAGTGGGATTGTAGGTGGAAATCCTGGTTTTGGTTTAAGTGTTTTTGGTATGGGAGCAGAGGAAGCCAACAATAGTGATAATGTAGGTATCCTATTTTTTCATGGCTCACCAGATGCCCCAACCGTAGATGTGGTAACTGGAGGAGCGCCAATTATTGATGATGTATCCTTTGGCGAATTTCAAGGATATCTCAACATACCCGCCAATAATACTTACGAATTAAGCGTAACACCAGGCAATGACAACAATACTATTGTGGCTTCTTATGAAGCGAAACTGAGTTTTTGGTCTGGACAAACAGCAGTCATTTTTGCTTCTGGATTTTTGAGCGGAGCTGATCCAGCATTTGAGCCTTGGGTCGCTTTGAGCAATGGAGGTACTTTTCCGCTCAAGGCAATAGATATTACCCCTCCCACTCCAACAGCTAGGGTACAAATCATTCACAACTCTCCCACTCCAACCGTAGACATCTATGCCAATGATGATTTATTATTAGACGATTTTGTATTTCGTACAGCGACTCCTTTTATAGATGTTCCTGCAGGAGTACAAATTAATATTGGTGTTGCAGGAGAGGATAGCGATTCTGCAGCAGATGCCATCGCTACCTTCCCAGTCACCTTTGAAGAAGGAGAAACTTATGCCGTGGTCGCTAGTGGAATCGTAGGAGGTAATCCTGGTTTTGGACTGAGCGTATTTGATATGGGAGCAGAGGAAGCGGATAATGAAGACAATGTTGGCATCTTGTTCTTTCATGGTTCGCCAGATGCCCCAACCGTAGATGTCATTACAGGAGGAGCGCCAATTATTGACGATGTATCTTTTGGTGAATTTCAAGGATACCTGAACATACCCGCCAATAATGTTTATGAATTGAGTGTCACCCCAGGCAATGATAATAATACCATTGTGGCTTCTTATGAAGCGGACCTGAGTTTTTGGGCAGGGAGAACGGCCGTGATTTTTGCTTCAGGATTTTTGAGTGGCGATGATCCAGCATTTGAGCCTTGGGTGGCTTTGAGCAATGGGGGGACATTCCCATTGGGCCTGATCGACAATACACCAACAGCCAGGGTCCAAATCATTCACAACTCTCCAACTCCAACCGTAGATATTTATGCCAATGATGATTTGTTATTAAATGATTTTGCATTTCGTACCGCAACGCCTTTCATTGATGTTCCCGCAGGAGTAGAAATCAACATTGGTGTTGCAGGAAGGGACAGCGACGCTGCAGGAGATGCGATTGCTAACTTCCCAGTCACCTTTGAAGCAGGAGAAACTTATGTAGTTGTAGCTAGTGGAATCGTAGGGGGTAATCCTGGTTTTGGGCTAAGCGTATTTGATAGGGGAGCAGAGGAAGCGGATAATGAAGATAATGTTGGAATTCTATTTTTCCACGGTTCGCCAGATGCCCCAATGGTAGATGTCGTAACAGGAGGCGCCCCAATTATCGACGATGTCTCCTTTGGAGAATTTCAGGGCTATTTGAATATTCCTGCCAATAATGTTTATACGCTGGATGTCACCCCAGGTAATGATAATAATACAGTGGTGGCCAGCTATACGGCTGATCTCAGCTTTTGGTCAGGAAGAACGGCAGTGATTTTTGCTTCAGGATTTTTGGGTGGCGATGATCCTGCATTTGAACCTTGGGTGGCTTTGAGCAATGGGGGTACTTTCCCACTGAATGAAGCGCATAGCTTTGCCAATAACTCTTCTAGCAGATTTGCAGCCAATGCAAATAATGCAGAAGTAGCGGCAGAGGTATTCCCCAAAAATCCTGAAGCAAAAATCACTGCCGTTCTTCCTGACCAAAAGCTGAGATCAGCCGTAT
>JBCBDH010000418.1:0-6073 GCA_038529855.1 Bacteroidota bacterium
GTTGATCTGTGTCCCATCGTCTCCATCGTTATTGTCAACCTACTGCGTAGAGATACAGACACAGGGCTATTTGAATTCTATGAATTTGACAGAACAGCTTCTAATGGCACCTTTGAATTTATCAACCTACCACCTGCGGATTACCGCATTGAGTTCGATGCTATGAGTCTTCCTGCTGGATTTATCTTTACGCCTAAAAAAGACATCAATGGCAACAGCAATGACGATATTGACAGTGATGTTGACCCATCAGGTGTAATCTCCAATATCAACCTGGTTTCTAGCCAGCCTGAAATCACCAATATTGGTGCAGGGATTATCGACGAAGCCATCCTACCCGTTGTCTTGATTCGCTTTACTGCTGAATTGGCTAATCAAAATGAAGTTTTACTACAATGGGCAACTGCCTCAGAAGACAATAACCAATTCTTCATCCTCGAACGCTCTACAGATGGGATGCGTTTTGAGGCCATTGGAAGCGTGGTTGGAAATGGGACGACTAGTGAATTCAATAGCTACTCTTACCTGGATGAATCGCCCTTCTTTGGTCGCAACTACTACCGCCTAAAGCAAGTAGATTTTGATGGTCGCTACGACTATTCTACCGTTCGCTCTGTCGTAATTGAAGGAGAAGATTTAGCGGCTGCTATTGTTTATCCCAATCCCGCAAAAGACTTTACCAATGTTCGCGTCGTATCGCCTTTTGAAACAGATGCTCAGATTGAAGTGGTCAATGCAATGGGACAGATTGTTTCACAGTCTGTTTTGGCCCAAGGCAGCAATAGCCAACAGGTTGACATGAGCTTCTTGCAGCCTGGTTACTACTTCATCGTCATTCGCTACGAAGACCACAAAAGTGTAGTACAACGCGTACTAAAGGTTCAGGATTAATCGCCCCTCAAGCAACAAAATGACTTAATCTTAAAGTGGAGTTTTAATATATATACAATCGAAGGAGGCTGCATTTGGACAGCATTTGCAGCCTTCCTTTTTTAGACAAAAATCAGCTCTCACCACTTTTGAATTGACTTGTTAAATAAATATTCTTAACTTTATATAAATATTCCAATCCATAAAAATCTAATTATCAGTCTAATAGATAAATAGTCTGATCGTAAACTACCAAAAGCAAGATCGACTAAGCTCCTAACTGTAGGTATAAATTCAAAGTAGAAAAGTGACCTTTGATTACTGGCTCAGTCAAAAAATCAAAAAAAAGCAAGCAAAAGCGTAACGAAAAATCATTTTACTTCGTTATCTGAAAGAATACCGAACATATCATAAAAAGAACATATCCAAAACAAACACACAAACATCCTAAAGAGGAAATCAAACATCCTTTTTAACCGATTTTAACAAAACAAATTGTAATCCCTATGAAAAACACCCTTCTAACAGTAGTCCTGGCTATGGTATGTTATCATAGCGCCCACTCCCAAGTCAAACGTCAATACAAAGACGATACATTCTCTCAAACTACCGTTGTTGTCAAAGAAGAAGGCAGCTCAGACCAAGCGGTCCTGGATGATATTGATATCGATATGATTGGAATGGATCAGCAAATCCGCATCACCACTGAGCATCTAAAAGCACAGGAAGCGGACCCTAAAACGGCTGAGCCACAAGCAGAGGTAATATTAGCTCAGGTCGAAACCCCTGCCCCAACTGAAGAAAGCCCTGCAAGCACCACCAGCGCCCCTACATCAATTCCTGCTGAATCTACTGCTGATGAAGCAGCAACAGGAAATAGGGCCGCCAATGCAATGACCAACAGCAATCGCGCTGCTTATCGCCCTACCCGTTCCAGCGGCACTTATGAGCGCAAAAGCAAAAGGCAGGTGCTTCGCAATGCTCGCTTCAAGGCTAAAAAGCGCAAAAATAAGCGCAAGAAGCGCAGAAAATTCTCTTGTTATCAATTCTAATTGGTTAATCCGCTGATCTTCGGAGGTTGATAAAGGAAGATTGGCATTGACCAAGGTCGTATATAGTTTATGTGTAAGGGAAGTCTTTGTCTGATTGGTTCAGGCGAAGACTTTACTTGTTGGAGACCGCTGCGCTGTGAGACCGCTGCGCTGTGAGAAGAGAGACCGCTGGTGCTGTGAGACCGCTGCGTTGTGAGATCGCTGACGCTGTGAGATCGCTGGCACTGTGAGATCGCTGGCGCTGTGAGATCGCTGGCGCTGTGAGATCGCTGGCGCTGTGAGATCATTGCACTGTGAGATCGCTGCACTGTGAGATCGCTGGCACTGTGAGATCGCTGCACTGTGAGATCGCTGCACTGTGAGACCAATGAATGACGCCAACCATTTGTCAGACTGAGCTTAGCGCTACCCCAACACGCTGCCACCTCCCTCGCAGCGCAGCGGTCTCGCAAGCGACCAAAGGGAGCTGGTCTCTCCTCTCGCAGCGAAGCGATCTCTCCTCTCTCAGCAAAGCCATCTCCCTCTCTAGAATCAAAACGATCTTTTCCCAAGATACCTTGATCTTTCAACAGCACTTATTATTTTAGCCGCAAACATCTCCTCCCTATGAAATTTGCTGCTGGACAAGAAAATATGATCAAAGAGATCAAAGACCTTCAAAGCCTATTATCACATGGTCCAAGTCTTAAAAATTGTACCTTTCAGGATATTGACTTTCGAGAAGCCAATATCAAGTGGCAGGACTTAAGTTTTGACAATACCTCCTTTCTAGGCTGTCAGTTCAAGGTGGAAGAAGAGCAAAAGCTGCGCGATAAAGGCGCCTTTATTTTTCCTCGCCCGCAGGGACTCCCCTACCAGCCTTTTCGAAAAGATTTGTACCATTGGGCAGAATTGATGGTGGGATACAAGACAGGGAAAAGTACAGATCTGCAGATTTACGAACATTTTTCCATTAGCAAATTCAATCCCAATATTAATGAGGCGCTTTGTCAGCGGATACATGACCATGCTATTGACGATGCCCTTCGAGATTTGATTGGTTTTGATGCAGAGGGAATGAGTGAGCGAAAATGTGTGGGCTTTATGGGTGGACACAGCACTTTGCGTACAGACCCCTTCTATGAAAAGACCGCATTCACGGCAAAGTTGCTTTGTGAGCATGGTTATTACATTGTTTCTGGTGGTGGGCCAGGGATTATGGAGGCCACTAATTTAGGCGCTTATTTTGGGGGAAAGAGCGATAGCGATTTGGTGGAGGCTTTACAGCTATTGCAAAGGGCACCGCATTATACCCATGAAGGTTATCACGAGGCAGCCGTAGAGGTATTGGAGCGCTTTCCCAGAGGTTCGGAGAATTTGGCCATTCCAACTTGGTTTTATGGGCATGAGCCCAGCAATTTGTTTGCCAGCCATATCGCCAAGTATTTCTCCAATAGTATTCGAGAAGATACGCTTTTGGCCATCAGTCTGTATGGAATTGTTTGTGCACCAGGTAGTGCAGGGACGACACAGGAAATATTTATGGATGCCACCCAAAATCATTATGGCACCTTTAATTACTACAGCCCAATGATCTTTTTAGGTAAGGAACGATATGAAATCCAGACCAGCATCTTCCCACTGCTCAAACAATTATCCTGGGGACGAACTTATCACGATTTGCTATTCCTGACTGATGAGCCAATGGAGGTATTGGACTTTTTGCAGAAACATCCCCCCATCAAGGTTAGTTAGCTGCCATTGCCAAGCCTTCCTTGTAGACTTCCAGACAACGCAAACGCGCTTCCTTATGATCGACAATGGGTTCTACATAGCGGTCCGTTCCGTACTCTGGCACCCATTTTCGAACATAGATAAAATCCTTATCGAATTTAGCCTGCTGAGAATAGGGGTTAAATACCCTAAAGTAAGGAGCAGCATCCGTACCACAACCAGCGGCCCATTGCCAACCTCCACTATTGCTAGCCAAGTCAAAATCGAGCAATTTCCGAGCAAAATAGGCTTCCCCCCAGCGCCAATCAATCAGCAAATGTTTAGTCAAAAAACTCGCGGTGATCATTCGAACGCGATTGTGCATATAGCCTGTGGCATTGAGTTCTCGCATACCCGCATCCACGATGGGAAAGCCCGTTTTTCCCTCACACCAACGCTCAAACTCCTCCTGCTTATTCCTCCATTGAATAAAATCATATTTCTTGCGAAAAGGATGTTGGACCACATGGGGGAAATGAGATAAGATCATGGCATAAAAGTCACGCCAAATCAATTCATTGAGATAGGTATCGCTAAGACCTTGGGCATGGCGGGCTTTTTCTCGAATACTGATGGTGCCAAAGCGAAAGTGGATACCCAAGCGAGAGGTGCCCAAAACTGCTGGAAAGTTGCGGGTTTCTCCATAATTGCGAATGATTTTTCGACTAACCGTTTTGGATGGAATATCGATCTCAGATGGCCGAAAGCCCATATCCGCCAATTCAGGCATGGGGCTCAATGCCGTTTGGTAAAAGGCATCAAAATAGTCCTCATTGGGATAAGACTGTAGAAAATAGGAAATGGTTTTACCACTCTCCTTGTCTTCAACCATTTCACTATCCAATTTCTTTCTCCACTTTCGACTATAGGGCGAAAAGACCGTGTAAGGTGTTTTATCATCTTTCAAGACCTCATCTTTCTCAAAGATGACGTGATCTTTATAGGTATGAAATGGGACGCCTTCCTTAGCTAATAATTCGCGAATCTTAGCATCCCGCTCCAAAGCATAGGGTTCAAAATCGTGATTGGCATACACGGCAGCAGTAGGATATTCGCTGAGAATATCACTCCATACTTCTTCTGGGTAGCCATAGTAGACCAACATTCCAGCGCCCAATTCTGCCAACTCCGCACGGAGTTCCTTCAGAGTGTTGTGAAGAAAGGTGACTCGTGCATCGTCTTCATCTTCTAGCTTATCGAGAATATGTCGATCGAAAATAAAAAGTGGCAAGACGGGTTTTCCCGAACGAAGCGCATGATACAAAGCTGCATTGTCTTGTAGGCGAAGGTCTCTGCGAAACCAGAAGAGTGTAAGTTGATCCATATGCGGACAATAATTTAATAGAGCGTCAAAAAGTGATTAGCTCTAGCCATTCAATTATGCCAATTGGAACAAGAGAGGGTCCCCATTGTTTAGGGATGTGGATAAAAAGCAGTAGTGATCAAGCCTTCTAAATCATCGAACAATTGCTATCCTCAAAGATCGGGCATGGTGGCTTTAACGAGGGCAATTTCATTGATGACATTTTCGATCTTTGTGCCATCGCTGATGAGTATTTGCCCAGCTTCCTCTCCTCTTTGGAGTCGTTCGATACCTAGCCATTGTTCCCCACAATCATTGTTCAAAATAGCCCCATCCAAAATCAATTTTCCTTTGGGATGAACGACTAGTTTGGCGTCTTTGGGAAAGGAGGCTCGACAGCGAATGGTCAGTTCTCCCCCATCGCGTACATGCAGGTTTCCGTGAATATCTTTGGCACTTAGCCAGTCTACTTTTTCTGTAATATGGATGGTTTTCTTTTCATCCAACTGGCACCAAATGGGATCAAGCATTCTGCGAACGGCTTTTCTTCGGCCACTAAAGTTGTGGTGAATGGTTGCAATTTGGCAGGGCGACCAGGCGCTGGCATGGGCATTATAGTCCATAAAATTATTGCCCCATAGTGAATCGCAGGGAGCGTTTTTGGATTTGTTCCAGCAATTGGGATGATAGGGGGTATCCTCACAGCCATCATTGCTGCGCCAGGTATGTCTTAAGCCCAGACAGTGGCCAATTTCGTGATTGAGCAGTTTTTGGCAATACCATTTGCCCTTGGGCAGGGTTGGCTTGCCCTTTTTCCAAACGGTATCTTGAATATTATTATACCAGTTGCCCACCTTACACCAAGGCCCAAATCCAATTCCTCGACTACCAGGGCGATAAGTTTTGGATTGCATACTGTCCTGATGAGTCCCCATGACGAAGATATTCAAAACTGTATCTTTTTGAACCCCATACTTTTCGTAAACTTTGCGGTCGTAATTGTTTTGGTGCTTTCCACCAGATAGCATAAAATACAGCTCATCATCATAGTGAAAATAGATGCCATCATCCTCAGGATCATTGGGTTTTGGGGTCA
>JBCBDH010000419.1:0-6021 GCA_038529855.1 Bacteroidota bacterium
GGCTAAGCATAAGCTCCTGCTGTTCTCCTCCATATTCCCATTTTTGCAGCAGCCCCCACTGACCATTCACCCGACGGCGTTTGGAAGGGAGGCCTTCCGCGTTTTTGTACAATTCGTATTCAAATACATATAGCTCAACCTGTAGGATACCTTTGGCCTCTGCAGCTTTTAGCTGGAAGGTCACCGCCTGTCCATTAACGGGATGTAGTGGTGAATGTAGCCATTGCTCAAATACCGCATTCCCTTCTGGGGCAGAAACCTCAGGAGGTAGGGTATCTTGCTGTGGAGCTTGCTCTTGGGTATTTTGTAGAAATTCACAAGCAGCGAGCAAAAGAAGGGGAAGTGATAGCAACAAAAGCTTATTGGATGACATGGCTAGGGAGATTTTTGGATCATAACGTTAGTGAGGGCAAGAACAACCTTAAATTAAGCTTAATTTAAAAAGATGGTCTTGAAAATGACAGCCTATCCCTTGCTTTCCAAACACTAGCTGCGCATGGCATCTACAGGGTCCATACTGGCGGCGCGAAAGGCGGGAATCAGCCCTGATAAGATACCAATACTAACTGACCAGATCAAACCATTGATAATATTGGTGGAAGAGAGAAAAATTTCAAAAGCAAAACTAGCGGACACCAATTTGGCCACCCCAAAAATCAACAACAGGCCGACCAATCCACCAATCAGGCACAAAATGATGGCTTCCACCAAAAATTCGAGTAGGATAAAATACTTTTTGGCCCCCAGAGCCTTTTTAATGCCGATGATATTAGTCCGTTCCTGTACGGATACAAACATGATATTGGCTACGCTAAAAACGCCTACGATAATGGCGAAAATGCCAATGGCAAAACCCACTCCGTTCAAAACCCCAAAAAAGCCGTCCAAGACCTTGGACAAGAGGGAGAGCTCATTCATGGCAAAATTGTTATCCTCCTTGGGTTTGAGGCGACGGTGAGCACGCATAATGCCTGTGATTTCATCTTTCAATTGATCTATCGGAATGCCTTCTGCCGCTTTCACACTCAGTACAGAATTGCCAAAAACATCCGTGCTTTTGAGATTGGCCATTTTCCGACCCAACTCATAAGACACCATAATACATTCATCAAAATTCATGACGCTGACCAAATCCTCCCCATTTCGCTCCAATACGCCAATGATTTCCATGCTCCGCCCCATGAGCTTGATTTCCCGCCCTATGGGATTGAGATCACCAAATAACTCCTCTGCTACTGTATAGCCTAATACACATTGCGCTGCCCCATAATGGTATTCCGCAGGGGAAAAGTAACGCCCTCGTTCAAAATTAAAATTGAACATATCCGCATAATCATAGGTAATAGCGATCAGGGCCGCTTGGTCGACACTACTGGAACGGTACTTAGCCGTTTTAAACCCAACCAACACATGAAAGGTAGATAGGCTGGCTGATTTAACCTTTTTATTGATCACCTCAAAGTCTTTGTAATCAATATTGGGGTGACGCATGAACTTCCAGTAATTCTGCCCAGGATCTTCTGCCCAGGAGAACTTTGAGACATACACCACATCATTGCCCAATTTTTCAAAACTACCTCGAATATTGTCTTCTAGGGAATCAACGGCTGACTGTACCCCAATAATGCAGAAGATGCCAATGGTAATTCCCAGAAGCGATAGGAAGCTGCGCAGTTTGTTGGCACCCAACTGCTGGATGGCCTGTGCAATACTTTCTGAAAAAACCTTGATGAGAGCAGTCATATCAAATAAGTCTGGATTGCTGCATTAAAGCATGGCGGAAGATAGGGAATCTTAAGGTTTCAAACTACTGGATTCGATTAATGGAATGATTTTTTCTGCCAAAGCGCTGTCTAAGAGCAGAAGCTACTATAGGCGAAACAAAAACTTGGGTAGAAATGCTAAATTCACCCAGCAATTTTTTGGGTCACTTGGCACCATTTTTATTTTAATTGTTATCTTTGCGGGTCATTGCAAAATTGGCTTTAATATATGAGAACGAAGCTTTCACAGTTCAAATTCGAATTACCTCCTGAATTAGTTGCTCAATATCCATCTGAAAATCGAGACGAATCTCGCTTGATGGTCCTTCATAGAGATACTGGCAAAATCGAACATCGAATATTCAAAGATATTTTGGAATACTTTGAAGAGGGGGACAACCTCATTTTTAACAATACCAAGGTCTTTCCAGCCCGTCTTTTTGGACGCAAGGAAAAGACAGGGGCGAAGATCGAAGTCTTCCTCCTTCGCGAACTCAATAATGAGTCTCGTCTTTGGGATGTTCTGGTCGATCCAGCTCGTAAAATTCGGGTAGGCAATAAGCTCTATTTTAGCGATGCGGATGATAATGATATTCTAATTGCCGAAGTCGTTGACAATACGACCTCTAGAGGACGAACGATTCGCTTCCTATACGACGGAACGGATGAAGAATTCCAAAAAGAATTAAACTACTTGGGGAATACCCCACTACCCAAATACATCAATCGCCCTGCAGAGGACTTGGACCGAGAGCGCTACCAAACGCTGTATGCCAAGGAAGTAGGCGCAGTAGCCGCTCCAACAGCTGGTCTGCACTTTAGCCGAGAACTGCTCAAGCGTTTTGAGATCAAAGGGATCGACTTTGCGGAAATCACCCTACACGTTGGCTTAGGTACTTTTAGAAGTATTGATGTAGAGGACCTGTCCAAGCACAAAATGGATGCGGAGTACTTTCGCATTTCTCCAGAGGCTGCTGGGATTGTTAACAAGGCCAAAATTGGCAAAAAGCGAATTTGTTCTGTGGGGACAACGTCTATGCGTTCGATTGAGTCCGCGGTTTCTGCAGAGGGCTTGCTAAAGCCAGCAGAGGGTTGGACCAACAAGTTTATCTATCCTCCCTATGAGTTCAATATTGCTGATTGTATGATTACCAATATGCACCTGCCCAAATCGAGTTTATTGATTATGGTTTCTGCATTTGGTGGCTATGATTTGGTCATGGAGGCTTACAATCAAGCGGTTAAGGAAAAGTATCGCTTTTTCAGCTACGGGGATGCCATGCTAATTCTTTAAAATTTTCTGTCCATTATTTCTTTTTTTCAACTTTTTGTATATACTAAAGTTATACAAAAAGCGTATAGATAATATCTGCACGCTCAGTAGTATGGCTTTCGTCGGGTATTACTCCATGTCAGAAGGGCTACAGCCTTAATAATCAAGAACTTAGTATAACTAGGTTGAGTGACCAGGTATTGGGAATTTGTCTGTTATATGGTCTGGTTTTTGAACATGGATGGAGAGGTAAAAGAGGGCTTGGTTCTATAAATTAAGTTTATTACTTTTGCCGAAACAGCCACCGCTAGTAGCAGGCTTTTCTAGGGTAACTGTATCCGATGATAAAACACTTTTTTTTTACCTTACAAATTGTAAAGATTGTTGAGATATGTATTGGACTTTAGAGCTAGCCTCACATCTTGAAGAAGCCCCCTGGCCATCCAACAGAGATGAGCTTATTGATTACGCTATTCGTTCGGGAGCTCCGCTAGAGGTGATCGAGAATCTCCAGCAAATGGAAGATGAGGGGGAAGTTTATGAGGGAATAGAGGACATTTGGCCCGACTACCCTCGTAAAGATGACTTTTTCTTTAATGAAGACGAATATTGATCTTGTGCAGGGATAAGCCCTCCTTCAGATTTATCTGAATTAGATAAATCTACTTTTACAAAAAGCCTTGTATCTGTCAGAGATACAAGGCTTTTTTCCTATCAGAAAATGTCTATTTCAACGTCACAGTTATCCCTTGTTCTTCTATTCCAAAAAGAAATTAATGTAGTGCGGACTCTTTCATCTGGTCCTATCGCTATAATTTCCAAATTAATTAAATATAAATACTAGGGCTACGTAAATCGCTGTAAAACAATACCTATAAGCGCTATATAGCAATCCTTCTACAAAAAGCACAAAAATGCCCAATTAAGTGCGTAACAAATAGCAAGAACACCCCGTATAGACAATTGTCCATTTTGTGACATGTTTTATTGATCAACTTTTATTTTTTAAGTATATTTAAGCGGCTCATTAAGCTTGATTGTAAATCAAGCTTTTGTATCAATAAAGCGCTTTGCCAACTATTGCCTACGATATTCATTTCTGCGACTTATGAAGAACTTGATAGAGATTTCGAAGATTGTCACCAAGAAAAAGGTAAGAAAGATCGAAATTTTTGATGATCATTCCCTAAAGCATAAGAACAGTAAGTTCAACGAATTCTACGAAGCCCTGATGATGGGTAAATTCAAAAACGATCGCGATGCTGCTTCTTTTCTGTACGGCTGTAGCCCAACAGACGATAAATACCGACAGCTTAAATCCCGATTTCGCAAGCGCTTACTCAATACGCTCTTCTTTCTGGATGTCAATCTACCCTCTACCTCTAATTACGATCGCGCCTACTATTCTTGCAATAAGGATTGGACTTTGGTCAAGATTCTCTTGTCCAATAATGCACCGCATACTGCTGCTGCCTTGGCCCGTCAGATATTAACCACAGCCCTTAAGTTCAAATTTGCTGATGTCATCGTCAACTGTTCGCGTATCCTACGCCGCTATGCCGCAGATAATGATGATGAGAAAAATTATGAGATATACGATCAACATTCCAAGCAATACCAAAATGTACTAGACGCTGAAATCCGCTCAGAAGAGCTCTATCAGCGCGTCATTATGAATTATCACAAGCCCCCTTCCAAAAATGCCAATCTCCGCGAACGGATTGACACCTATTGTGATGCTTTGGTGGGTTTGTCTGAAATCTACGATTCGCCCTTGGTGATCTATAATATGTATCTCGTTTGGGCTTATCGCTATGAAATGCTCTACGATCTAAATGCCATGCTCGAAGTCTGTAATAAGGCAGAAACCTATATTGAAGAAAATCCACTCTATTACCAAAGCGACAAATTAGCCACCTTCCAACTAAAAAAGATGTCCGCCTATCTGCATCTTCGCGATTGGAAAAATGGAAAAATTAATGCCGAAAAGTGCTTACAATCTTTCCCTCAGGGTAGCGAGACCTGGTTTATCTTCATGGAGTACTATTTATTACTAGCCATCCATACCGATAATTACATCAATGCCCTGGCTATCTACAATAAGGCGTTTAACAACTCCAAGTTTAAAAAGCTAGCTACACTAGTGAGGGAAAAATGGAAAATTTACGATGTCTATCTCAATTACATCATCGAAAGCGAAGGCCCCGCTAATCCCGTTTTATTGACACAGAAACGCAAGTCTTTCCGCCTGTCTCGCTTTCTCAATGATCCTATTCTCTACCCAAAAGATCAACGCATCTTCACGGTCCTTTTGGTGGTTGCTCAGGTCCTCTTTCTCCTCGAAAAGCGCAGCTTTAATGCTGTAACGGAAAGGATAGATCGTCTAAAAAGCTACGCCAACCGACAGCTCAAAAAAGAGGAGTTCTATCGCGCCATCCAATTCATCCGCCTCCTTCAACAACTCAATAAGGCTGATTACCAGGTCGAAAACCTGAGCAATACCGATAAATACTACAATCGCCTAATCGAAACGCCATTCTCTTACCGAGGTCAAATTTCAGAACTAGAGGTTATCCCCTACGAAAAAATGTGGAATCTTATTTTGAAACGTTTGCAATGACCGAGCGCTCCCCCCGCCAAGGGGTGTCGAGTGCGACAGTGCTCGAAGCAAGGGAACCGCGAAAGCGGCCAGCCGCCTTTCCATATAACTACATCCTTTTCTTATAAATCTTACAACAGCAGCCATGCAAATGTCGAGCGCGGAAGCGAGCCAAGCGAGCAATCCGCCAATGCGGACAACGGCCTTTCCATATAATTACATCCTTTTCTTATAAATCTTACAACAGCAGCATAACAAATGTCGAGCGCGGAAGCGAGCCAAGCGAGCAATCCGCCAATGCGGACAGCAGCCTTTCCATATAATTACATCCTTTTCTTATAAATCTTACAACAGCAGCATAACAAATGTCGAGCGCGGAAGCGAGC
>JBCBDH010000420.1:0-6014 GCA_038529855.1 Bacteroidota bacterium
GCCCGTCAGCCATCGCGACCTTCCGACCGTATAAAGGTCTTCTAGCATAATGGCTAAGACATAGGGAATCCAGGCTAGGAAGAGGTTCCAAACCAAAAATAAAAAGGTTGCGGAGCCTCTAAGGCGTATATAATCCTCTACGACATAAAGGTCTGCTAAGCAAATGTCCAAGTGATGTAAGCGCACGGCTACCAAGGCCATGTCAAATAGGGTAGCTAGCAGTAGTACCATGAATAATTGATACTGTCGATCGTCTCGAAAGAGCATTTTGATTTTTAATCGCATAGAATTTAGTTTTTTTATTGAGAAGCGAGAGCGTTGCGCACTGCGTGCTTGACTGCGAGATCGTTGCAGCGGGCTGCAACTGCGAGAAGTGAGATTTTTTGTTTTAAGGCTTTGCCTTATGTTGTAGTGCCAGTGGTTTCGCAGCATCAGCGTTCTCGCAGCGCAGCGGTCTCGCCTCTAAAAGACACCTGGCCAAACCTTTGTCCAGCCAGGGTGCCATTCACATATATAAGGGTGCCTCTTCACCCAAATCTTGTTTCTTAATTTGTAAGCGGAGCAGTTCCAAAGGCTCGCTGAGCAAGTGCTGAAAATCCCATTTGCTGATGTTTAGACAGTGTCGACCCTTTTGAAATTCTTGCCAGTAAGTTGAGTAATGTTCTGGGATGAGGACTAGTGCAATCAGTGCCGTACACAAAGCATAGAGCGAGCGTTTGCCATTGCCCAATAGGAAAAATTGCATTCTCGCTTCATCGACTACTGTCGTTTGGTATTTGAATAAGACGTGCATCACATCGTGATCCTCCAATTTGGGAATAAGGTCGATGTCCTGCTGGTATAGGAAGTCGCCTAGTTCATAGCCCAGGCTGTCAGGAGGATAGCTGCGCAATTGCTGGCGACTGATTTTCCAAGCCACTTGCTGGCGTTTGAAAAGCTGGGTATATATTGGCTTGGTTCTTTCGACCAAAAGGATGAGTACTTGTTCTCGAAGATGAAATATCCAATTCATAGTATGGTATTTAAAAGTACTTTGAATTTCAAAGTGAATAGACAAAAAAAAGAGCTATCGGTTTTTGAGCAATGCCTCCAATGCATCCAAGTGATCATTAAAAGCCTTTTTGCCAAGACTAGTAGCGGTGTAAGAGGTTTGGGGTTTGCGACCTACAAACTGTTTGCGCACCTCCACGTACTGTTGTTTTTCCAAACCTGCCATATGGCTGGCCAAATTCCCGTCAGTTACTTCCAGCATTTGTTTGAGGGTTTTGAATTCCACCCATTCATTGACCATCAAAATCGACATAATGCCTAGTCGAATTCGATTGTCAAAGGTTTTATTCAGGTTTTGAATGATTTTCTTCATAGGGATACCTCACTCAATATTCGTATTTAAAATACATGACACTGCCATAGATAATGTGCAAAAAGCCAAAACCTATGGACCAAAATTCCAATCCATAACCGATGAAAAATAAGGCAATTAGTCCCAGAATGATTTCTGAAAAACCGAGATAGCGAATATCTGAAAGGGTATACTTACTGGCATTGACCAAGGCCAAACCATAAAAAATTAGTGTTGCTGGAGCGACCAGGCCAAAGAAGCCATGATAGATCAGGGCCAAGCAAAAAATACCACCGCTCACTAGCGGAATCAGTAAGTTGATCAGTAAGCGCTTGGAGGTGGCATCCCATATCTTTTGTCCCTTTTGTCTAGCCTGGCGAGTGGTAAAAAAGATACCTGCACTTATCGCACAAACAAGTATGGTGATAGCATTTAATATAATGAAGGTCAGGTAATCCATTCCCCATTTATAGGCACTGATGGCGGCAATGTAATAGGAGCGTTTGTTGTCAAATGGAGAGATATCCAGATAAATATACACCATAGCTGCGCCCATCAAAGCGAATATACCAGCTGCGATTCCCGATAGGCCACTGAGGGAGATAAAGCGGGAGGAGCGCTCCATGAGGGAGCGAATTTCGCTTAGGGTTTCCAGATGCTCGTTGCGATTATCCATTACCATAGATCTAGTAATTAAAAGTACTTTGAAAAACAAAGTTAGTTGAATTAGTGAGGAAAAGCAAGCCCCTACTTTATTTTTTGGAGGTACTATTATTTAGGATTAGTATAATTCAATGCGTTGGGCATTGTGGAAGGTAATGATAAAAAAGGTTTGTGGTGGGCGGATACTGGCTTCAAAAACGGGCATTCCGCTCTGTCGATCAATTTCGATGACCTTACCTTGCGGATCATTATTCTCGTTGATAGCACCAGGAGTGAATATCACCTTATCCTCCTCTTCCCAATAATCTGCTCTTGATACGATTTGACTGTAGTTGGTCGGTCCTCTTTCTTTGCCATAGTCCCATACTTGCTGTATGGTTTTTTGCTCCTCCTCAATAGCGTATTCGACGGCTCTGCTGTAGGGGGTATGATTGCTGTAATTGCGATTTTCGCCATTGTCAAAAAGCATCAAATGGCCATTGGGTAGTAGGGCAGGAGCATGTTGGTACCAAGCCCATTCAAAATCGGGATGATTTGTGCTGCCGTCCAAAACAGCTGGATCAGTAATGGCATTCCCTTGTGCATCGATGGGTTTTAGGAGGGTAGGAGCCAATAGATTTCCATTACCTGCTTGGTTCCAATCTTTGTGGGGGGCCAATATCCAAATGACTTCATTGTCTTTACTCAATTTGACGACTCCCTGTGTCCTCCCCGATACAATAATGGCATCATCGCTGGGACTATAGGCAATGCCGTTGGCGTGAAACCAATCAAAATCCAGGTTGGCTAAATTGGTCTCCCAGGCTCTTCGGCTGGCATCTAGCGATTGGGTCAAATCCCAGCTATTGACGAGCTCTCCAGTATTGCGATCAATTTCGATAATTACATCTTCAACGGTAGCCTGGCTATAGTCGGAAACGGTCACTAAGAAATTGCCATTGGGTTTTTCAATGACAGTGTGGTGAAAGCCAAAACCCTGTAAATCCCAGGAGTTGACGATATTTCCGTACATATCTACCTCATATAGCATCTCCGTATTGCCATCTCCCATGATCCAATTCCCATTCTGTAACCGGTTTAGCCCAACATCGTAAAATAGATTAGACAGTGTAGGGTGATTTTTATAAAAGAGATACCAACGGATGTCGCCAAATTTGTCAAAGATAAATGGGCGCTGAGGAAAAGGAACTTCTCGAAATCCAAAATAATTGACCAGGTAGAAGGCAGATAGATCATCATCACTAGCAGGCTGGTCGATACTGATTGCGGGCAGCTCAAAATCCAGATTATTGGTCTTGATCTCAAGGGTTTTGCTATTTAAATCATTGCCATTGGGGTCGATAAAAGTGAGTTCGACCTGGTTGTTATAATCGGCATATAAGCCAAGTACTGGTAGTTCAAATTGAGTACCCAATTGCGGAAATTCATGTACAACATCAGAAGCCTCACCATGTTGACCAATAACGCGCAGGCGAATGCGAACCATAAAATCAGTGCTGATATTGACTTGGGCGGTAAGTGGGGAATAGCCACTGGGATCGGGTAAGACCTCTACCTCTGATGATACTTCTTGAAGACTGCCGCTGTCATCTGAACCACAAGCCTGAAAGAAGACTAGGATGGTAATTAAGCATAAGCAATGCGATAGGGAAAGGAGTTGGTACATAACAGCTGAAATATATGATAAAAAATCAAGGAAGTCATCACCACATTAAAAGCCATAGGATTAATGACGACTCCCCATATCAAATCCAATACCTGTTTGCAGCAGCTATCTTGAAAATAAGCGGTTCTTTCCCAATTGCAGGGATCAATCACCTGATCCAATCAAAATAAATGATATCGCAGGTTTTAAGGTCGGAGTTGAGAATAATTTCTTTGCTGTTGTTGCCTTCTTCGATTTTTACAGCTACGGTATTCGGTGGTTCTTTGCCGAGGTTATTGGCATAGAGCATAATGTAGTTTTCGGGTGCCTTGGCATCTATTTGTACGGTTATTTCATAAGGTTCATCAGTCAATTCATAATCGCGGAGTATCCATCGGCCATTATAATTGATAGAGATGATATCACCATCTATTTTTTTGTGGTCGTAAAGGCTGATGGCCAAAGTACGCTGACTTACCTCCACCTTTTGCCCGCTTTTGACAGCTCGTTTAGTCATCTCCGCCGCACTCGCTTTGGCCTTATTTGGCAGCATATCAGCTTCCAGAGGCTCTTTATATCGGATATAGCCTCTTTTACCGTTTTGTATAACCCTCGCCAGTCCTTCTCTAAAATCATAAGCCTTGCTAAAAAAATGACCAATCACTAGTTTGCCCTTGGTATTGAGATAACCCCATTTCCCTTTTTGTCGGACCCTGGCCAGTCCTTCTGAGAAATCAAAAGCTGATTGAAATTGGGCTTTTACCACAAATTGCCCGCTCCGATTGATAAAACCCCAGCGCCCATTCTGCTGCGCCCTGGCCAAGCCTTCATAAAAATTATGCAATTGTTCAAATTTTGCTGGAATCACAAACTGCCCGCTGTGGTCTAATAAGCCCCACTTCCCATTCAGCTCTACCCTGGCCAAACCCTCGTGAAAACTCCCCGCAAATCCATATTTAGGGGGAATGATGAAGCGCCCACTGCGATCAATAAACCCCCATTTTCCTTTATATTTCACCGCACTCAAACCCTCTTGATAAGGCAAAACCATCTCAAAGCGATTGGGTACGGCAGTCTGTCCTTGTTTATTAATAAAGCCCCACTGCTTCCCAATTTTAACTCCTGCTTGCCCTTCAAAAAAGGTCTGCGCTTCATCATAGCGCGGCTGAATAATAAATTTCCCCTGCCGATTGATAAAACCCCAGCGATCCTGATACTTTACACAGGCCATTCCCTCATTAAAAGGACTGGTGATCTCAAAGCGCGGATCAATCATAAATTTCCCCGCTTTATTGATGTAGCCACTACGGGTATTGTTTTTCTCAAAATCAATAAAACCAGCAGAAGCCAATTCCTGTGAATAAGCATCAATAATATTATAGCGCGGCCCAACGCTGACCTTTCCCTGCTGATCAATAAAACCTTTCAGCGTTTTGGATACAACGATAGCCCGACTACTGTAAAAGTCATAACATTGCTGATAAGGACAATCAAATGCCCATTCGTAATTGTGCTGAGCCACACCAGTAGGTAAGTTCAAAAGGAATAGTGCAAGAAGAAGAAAAAGCTGTTTCATTCCAAGTCTGTTTTCATGGGACAATGACAAGTGATGGTGGCTAAATGTATCTACAAAGATACGTCAAAAGTAAAGCTTAGCAAGTGGTGAATCCACTTTGGATGGTAGAAGGGAAGGATCCAGATACAAAAAGGCCGCAAATATCTCCTGGGATATTTGCGGCTGCCTCAATCAATTCAAAAATTAAAACCAGTTCTTTTTGTTGAGTTAGTATTCGTTTGATTCCAAAGTGTTAAAAATGCTGGCCGAACATCGTGTTGTTTTGGCAAAAAATAATGGATGCGTGTAGGATTTATACACTTTGTCGATGCATTGCTCCGGATAGCCCGGCAGGTCGCTGTTCATCCCGTAGGGGTAAAGGCTTTGTTTGTTAACGAGAATCATCGTTCGGCCAGCTTTTTAATAGCCATGACTACAAGGACGACAGCGCCTACCTGAGCTCCGCAAGCCAGGATCGCAATTGATCCGGCAGCTAAGGGGAATCCAGAGCAACTCGCATCGCAGGATAATGCGGCTAGCCCTAAGGCCAGCCCGATAGCGACCATCCCTCCGACAAGGAACAGGAAGAGCACCAGGTCATCTGGTAAATCTTCATGGTGGACCTTAATGACGTTGGCAGCTACCTGAAGTTGAGTTGTCAAATCTTTATGTTCCAGCCTTTTGCTGGGACTTTGATTGATCCGAACCGGGGGTAAGACTCTAGCGCGATGCGCGATCTTGACTGGTTGGAAAAATCAAAGTCCCAGCAAAAGGCTGGAACATAAAGATTTGACAACTCAACTTCAGGT
>JBCBDH010000421.1:0-6009 GCA_038529855.1 Bacteroidota bacterium
GAAGAATACAAAGCTCAAATATTCTTGGCTGAGGCCGATGAACTAACTGGCCCTTATACTCAAAATGCAGCCCCCGTTGTCTCAAGAGGCAATCTAGCTGGTAAATCAGTTTATTGCATGACTTCTCCTAGTATAGTGGAACATGAGGGCTTTTTACACCTAAGCTTTATTGGATGGAATGCTTCCCCTAGTGAGGTTACCGAAGTGTGGGTCATAGGAGCACTTTCCAATGACGAAGGCAGAAGCTGGTCTAATTTTCGGATAGTAGATACGCCCATTGGAATGGAAGGTCAGCTTACTAAAAGGGGCGAGCGCGACTTTGTTGCAGTGAGAACAGGCGTTTATCGAGGCAAAGAAGCTATTTTCTATGCCCGAGCGGAGCATCCTTTTGGCCCCTGGGAAACCAGCGAAACGCCCATACTTAGTCAGGATGATACGCCTTATGAAAAAAATGAGGTCATTGCTCCTCAAATTACCATCGATCCTTCCAACAATAAGCAATACCTTTATTATACAGGTGCAGATCACCAGGTAGGCTGGTGGATGATGCTGGCCAGCCTAGAGTAAAGGCTACCAATCGATTCGCCGACGAGCCGCTTTTTTCTCTGCCTGTCGCTTTTTGGCCTTCAGACGAGCCTGACGGTCTGCTGTAAATGTAGGTGGGCCTTTTCGCTTGCGTTTTGGGCGAAGGGCTTCGCTGATCAGCTCATCAAAGCGATTGATGACCAATTGGCGATTGCGATGTTGAGAGCGTGTCTCAGAACATCTCAGGTGGAGAATCCCTTGTTGATCGATACGGGAGGCCAAGTGCTGGTTAATCCGCATCTTTTGTGCCTTTGTTAAAAGCTCAGATTCAGCGACTGAAAAAAGCAATTCGACCTGTGTCGCTACTTTGTTCACATGCTGTCCACCGCTACCAGAGCTGCGGCTGTAGCGAAAGGTTAATTCTGGATGTAATAAATCAGGAGACATAACACCTACCTAACTCAAAACAGGGGGAAGAGGTTTCCAGGGAGGTACTTAACCTAAAGTTAATTTTCTAATAATACCCAATTAATGACAAGTCCTTAATATTGTACTGGGTGATCGAGAAATATTATATTCGATCATGCACAGGATAAGGTTATGCGATTTTGACATAACCTTTTTTCTTTTTCTAATCAGGTTCTATGTCGCCCCAATTTTCTCCTTTTTGAATACGCTTGACATGGGTAACAGAGATATTAAACTGTCGGGCAATGACATTGACCTTGATCTTTCCTCGCGATAGCATGCGTTTGATCATCTTAACTTGTGACTCGCTGAGCTTTCGCTTTCTGTTTTTTTCTGCCGCCTTTCGCTTGGGGGTATTGAGCATATAGGCCACCCACTCCTCATGGGTCAACCATTGAAGATTTTTCCAATAATTGTTGCCATTATCTCCATCAATGTGGATAACATAGATGTAGTCCTCGCTGGATCGCGGAACAAAGTTCCTTGCAACAAAGCGATGAACCATCACTGCATCACGGCTACCATCTTCCAGTCGCACATTTAGTACACGAAAACCTCGCTCTATCGTTGATCCTTTGATTAGTCTTGCCTTGCCACTGGCTCGATGTATACTTTTTATCCGACCGTAATTGGAGATTTCATATTCCGTTTTACAGGTATCTTTCCGGAAGCAAACAGGCAGCCACCTCTCGCTCCAGTAAGATTTAATACAAGAGTCCTCCATACTACAAATTTCTTCTTTATGTATCGGAGCTGGGATTGCTTAATAGGGTCTGCACAATGTTAGTTCAAATTTGCGACTCTTCCTAAAAATTTTATCAGATTTTTCTGCTAACTAAGACTTGACGTAAGAAATTGCAAATTTGTGGCAAATTTGGCTTTTGTATAACTGATAAAAGCAGCCTAATCATGCGAACAGGCCCCTACCAAACCAATAGGCGATCCAGCTGGTAGATCGAGTGTTCCTGATTTTTTCCACTCATTGGGATTTTCTTGAAAGCGCTTGATATTTTGCAAGGCATAGGAGATATGTGCTTTTTGAATATCTGATAAGCGCATGGCTTGTTGTTGTTTCAACCAAACAGCGAATTGCTCGATTTTATATCTACTGATAGCCTTCACGGCTACACTACTTTTATCATGAGCAGCCAAATGTAAAAGGGCCTCCAAAACCAGTTGATCGATCATTTGGCCGATGGCGACTTCCAGGTCTTTTCCCTTGGGCCTTTTCCAAGTGGTATTAAACAAACGATCAATGACTTTCCCCAATCCTGGCAATTGCGCATCCCGAGCATTTTGTTCCACCAAGCGAGCAGCGCGCTCTGGGTGTAGCAACATACTAATGGTATTCTGCGAAGCACTCTCAGCAATGGCGATCGGATCAAAGCTGAGTCCTGTCCTGCTTTTAAAGCTTTCTCTTCCTCGATAAAATGCAGGTGGTTTTGGGGGGATTAAATTTAAGATGCGTTCTGGTAAACGGAGTTGTTTAGGGTCCAGGGTCCGCAAGAGAGCATCCAATGCGCGGATTTGATCTGCGGCAGGAATCATCATTACGGGCCTTTGTCCATCTCCCCGAACCGAATAGGTATAGGCCAAACCACCAATCCACTTCACCACCGCCTCTGTCTGATAGCGATGCGCCAGATAAAGTGGAACCAAAACCTCTTCCAAGGTCGCCAATGGCCTGCCTTCTCGAATGCTATTCAAACCAAATCGCTCCAAAGCATCCGCCCGTAAGGCCAACAAACGATCCATTTCCTCAATAGCATCCAGACCATTGTCCCAAAGATGGGCATAGGGATGAGCTCCTCCCAATGGTCGGGCATCTCGATCAGAAATAAAGCGAAGCCCCATACCAATTGATTGCTGAATAATGGCATCAAGAGCTGCTGCCTCATCAGTTCCTCCAGGAAAATCCTGATAGCCATAAAGAATAGCGCGTTTGTCCCAGGCCCCAATTTTATCGTCGTAAGCCTGCGAAAAATCCAATTGCCCGTCTTCATCTATAGTAATGTAAGGATGTGGATAGTCCATCACCGAAGCTCGACCATCCGCACTTGCTGCAAAATTGTGGACCAAACCCAGGGTGTGGCCAACCTCGTGTGCTGATAATTGACGAAGCCGTGCCAAAGCCATTTTGATCATTTCTTCTGATGCAGGCTTGCCCTCTTCATAAGGCGCAATAAGCCCCTGCGCAATCAGATAATCCTGACGAACGCGGAGCGAACCCAGAGAGACATGGCCCTTGATAATCTCCCCCGTTCGAGGATCTTGTACACTGCTACCATAAGACCAACCCCTTGTCGCTCGATGTACCCATTGAATGACATTGTAGCGAACATCTAATGGATCGACGCCCTCTGGCAATAATTTTACTTGAAAAGCATCTTTGTAACCTGCCGCTTCAAAAGCCTGATTCCACCAACGGGCTCCATCGAGTAGTGCAGAGCGAACGGGCTCGGGTGCACCGCGATCCAAGTAGTAAATAATGGGTTCTACGGCCTCACTAACGGCTGCACTGGGGTCTTTCTTTTTCAGGCGATGACGATTGATAAAACGCTTGATCAGGGGTTGATCAATAGGCGTAGCGTAGTCTTGATAACTGATGCCAAAATAACCAGATCGAGGGTCTAAAACACGGGCTTGGTATTGATCATCAGGTAGGCGAACAAAGGAGTGGTGTTGTCTTACACTCACGGCCATTGGGCTGGGGGTGACTTGACGAATATAGCCGCCTTTTGGACGACCGACAAAGGTGAGTAGGGCCTCAAATTCGCTGTTGTCTGGGAAGTTTTTGGTGCGAGCCATGTAAATGGCAGAGCGGCTTGCGTCGCGCTTATAGCTACCTTGCTTTCTGGATTCCAGACGATTGGCCACCTGGTGAGCATCGCGCATGAGAAAGGCCGTGGCATCTACTAATAAACGATTATCCACGGCGGCTTCTATTTTGAATCCCCAAATCACCGATTGGGCAAATGCTTCTTCAACTGATTTTTGTTCTTCCTCGTTATCGCTGACTGCTCTAAAACCATAGTTGGGTTGAATCAATAAGAGCTTATTACCAGAACGCATAAATTTGACTACTTTCTCACCTCCCAACTGTCCACGATCCAGACCAATGTCATTGGAACCTACACCTGCAGGAAGAGAATGCACATAAAGAAATTCCTGGTCTATGCGATCTACTTCCAGCCAAATTTGACCACTTTTTTCATCCCACCAAAAATCAAAATAGCCCTCAAAAGCTGTCATGTCCTTCACCTTCTCTTGGATAGGATCTTCCTTTACAGGCGGTGCAGTTATAGTGGGATTAGTGCTTACAGGATTTTGAGCGATCTGTGTACTTTGGCAAGACCAATTGAAGATAATCAGTAAAAAGGCAGCAAGACGCAATTTCATCTTTTTTACGGATGAAGATATTTATTTTTGGGAACAGCGCGAAATCAAGCTTGATCGGCTGTCTTTTGGGCCAAATCCATATTGGTCAGGGTCGCTAAATGTATAAAGAAAAAGGAACCTACTTTGTCCGTTTCAATCATATCGTTGATCAACAGCAAAGCGGAGATAATGACCATAGACAGTAATACTGTCATGATAATCTGTCGTCGGTCGGGATCTTTGGCTTCATGATAAATCTGCTCCCCTTTGATGAGGCTGTAAAACAGTAGGACAATGAAAATAAATAGGCCAGGGAAGCCCTGCTCAGTAAGCGTCATAAGGTAATAGCTGTGAATACCCGATTTTTCTGGGTTATCACTCACATAAGTTTGGAAGCTCGTCACGGTGTAAGAGCGATAGAAATTATAAAAATTGCCAGGCCCAAAACCGGTAACTGGTTTCTCTCCAGACATATAGACTCCTGCAATCCAGCGGTAAAAGCGCTCCATCGTAGAAATATCCTCTCCCTTAGCGGTCGCTCCCACCAAATTGCCAAAATCGCGATGGGTTACGGTTCTTTCAAAGTTTGGCGCATAATCCAGATAAGTATTATTATAACTCATAAAGCCCACAAAGCTAAGGGCTACCACCAAGCTGACCGCCAATACATAGCGAACCAAACGCGAACGAATGATCCAATTCGCCCCAATAGCCATGAAAAGCGCCACATAGGCCGCTCGAGTAAAAGAAAACTGGATTCCAATCAATACGATAAGCAAACCAATCATCAAGTACCACCATATACTTCCTCGGTAAGGATACCAACGTCGGGCATACCAAATAAAAGGAACAAACAAAGCCATAATGGAGGCGTAATTCACATGGTTCCGATAAAAAGGATCAAGAATACTATTGACCTTGTCAAAGGAAAAACCCTCTGTAGCATGGCGCAGCAAAATAATAACGATAGTGGTGATTAAGGGAATAAAAATCAGCCAGAAAAAGGTTTTGAAGTGCTTGACCTTAAACAACATCAAACCACCCATAAAATAAAAAACGACGATGTACCAGGTCTTCGCCAAGGCAAACTTGATGGAGACAAACAACTCACTAGAAAACATCGTGGCGACATAAATCCAGATCAAATGTGCAAAAAGCAATAGGGTGATAGGATGCCTAAAAAAACGGCCATCTATATTTTGGGCATTATTAAATATGTACAGAAAATAGAGCAGCATCAAACCAAACATCAGTGGTTCAGTCGGCAAGTCGGTGGCCAGGCCACCAGGAAGATACAGCTCGTTAGAAAGGGGGATACAAACGAGCAAGAGGTAAAAAATGCTTCGTATATCCACCACACTGATGTAAAGCAAAAGTACCAATGCAGGAGCTGCAAATAGGTAGTAAAAATCCGTTGCTATTCCGATAAACAAACTCAGCAGGGTGATCAAAGCGAAGGCTTTGAACAAAATGAGCTGAGCTGGAGCTACCTTGGGCCATATGGATGGTTTACTGGCCATCTATGACTTTCTTCCAGTTGACATCTCGATATACATCAAAAATCAGTACGCCAATCACACTAAAGAAAAAGGCGATAAATACAGAAGCAATTACAATCAAAGAGCGAAAGGGGCGCGA
>JBCBDH010000422.1:0-5985 GCA_038529855.1 Bacteroidota bacterium
GTTCTCCCATTTCTGATACTTGTAGTTGCTAAGTAGTTGACCTTCGTAGGAGAGTATATTATCACAAAGGGCCCCTATTTTATCATAAATGGGAGAACCTCTGCCGACTAAACGGTAGGTTCTCTTACCACACTTTGCAGCCGCTGGTCTTTTCCCCTCTAATAATATGGCATTTCCATCTAAGACACCTTCGGTTACTCTAAATCGTTCTGTAGTCCAAAAGTCAAATTCGTAAATCATCTTTTCCAGTATCTTCCATTCTTCTTCGTGTATGTCTACTTGATAGGCTTCGCAATCCGAGAAACTATTCTTTTTGTCCAAACACTTCACGCTCAGTGTATAGCGATCCAGCTTCTTTTCAAATTTGATGGATTGGCCATATCCATGTGAGGAATAGAATTGTAGGTGATAGGCTTCGTGATTAGATGTTATTAAGGAAAATTCATTGAACTCATTAAGTAAAAATTGATGTGTATCATGGGCATTAGCGATTAAAGCTGAATCTGTATTTTCCTTCTGGTATATTTCGTATTTGAACTTTGTACATTCGGGCTTTTCCGCTTTTTGGTGTTGGCAAGCGATGAAGGGCAGTAGTAATAAGAAGAGAAGTATTTTATTTTTCATTAGACCAGTAATAAAAGCCCAATAAGCAAAGCAAGAGAAATGATAAGATAAAGGAACAGTTCTTTGATTAAGGTCCATTTCTTTTTTTGATCCGCTTGCTGCTTTTGGGTCTCTGTCAATTGGATCATTGGCTCTTTGCTCCAATCTCTTTTTGTTCTTCGATGGCTAAAAACGCTTCGCGGGTTTTTAGTCATGTGTTCCTTAATACCACCCCAATTATTCATGGTCATAGCTTCTATTTTTATTTAATCACCTTCAGATTTTGCAACGAGTTTTAGAGCACACCAGCCTCTGGTACTTTTTTATCCTCAATATTCAAATAGCGCTCGATTTCCTGTTCCAGGTATTTAGCTTTGGAGAGGGTATTGACGGTCAAAAGCTTCTCGTGTTTTTGCCCTTCTACATTATTGGTGATCATGTGGACCGTGAAGTAGCCCATGCCATCTGAATCTGGTTTGATGTATAATTGGTCAATATCGCCTACGGCATAAGATCGATCTTTTTTGAAGTTTTTTGGGCGGGATTTGATGTTCAAGAACTTATCATTAATGTCGATATAGGTCTTGTTTTTAGAATAATTTAAGGCTCGATAGATGAAGTACAAGCTTAGGAGGGCAAACATAATGGGGAGGTAAATAGTAATTCCCTTTTTTAGGTAACCAATCGTAAACAAAAAGGCGAAAGAAGGGGCCAAGAGAAGACCCACTGCATCCCAGCCTTGCAAGTGCTGCTGTACTGTAATATCCAAGTCATCTTTAAAGTAAAACAGATCAATACCTTCTGGGCGAATGACTTCCTGTTTGTTGGGCTTATTGGATTTCAGGCTTTCGACTTCCTCTTCGATAGAGAAAAGTACATGGCAGGAGCTGCATTTGGCTACACTATTTTGAAGACTCCAATTATTGGCCTCCACTTCTTCCCCACAAGAAGGGCAATGGATTTTTCTAAATACTTTTGGAAATTCCTTTTTGATTTCCTTGAGTTCTAGTTTTTCGACCGTTTTATATTTTTCCTTGGGTTGCTTCATAGTAATAGAAACAGTGTTTTCCGTAAAGAGGTTTCGTGAATATTCAGTTACCAGTGGTAGTCCTTTCGTTTTCATTAGCTGATTTAGCCTATTACGGCAAAGGTAGTAGGGAAAAATGAGCTTACTGTCTTTGTGATAGAACTATAACCTGTCAACTTTCCATTCTTCCCAATACTTTATAATTAAATGCACCGCTTAACGCTTTAATTTACTTTAGGTTTTCCTCGAAGAAGCGAAGCACTTTCCGAGCTACTTTTTGATGGACCTCTTTTCGATTCACCGATGGATCATCTTTAAAGATGATGGGCGCACTTCGCTTCAAGCCACCTTTGGCTTCATTCATAAATATGTAATGTCCGACCTTGCCCTCCAATTCGATGTAGGTAGCACTTGGAATCAGCTTTTTGTAGTGTTGGGCATTATTGACTACTGGGGTTCTGCGGTCGTTTTGGGCACCTATGAGGAGGAGGGGGGATTGGATATTAGCAAACTGAGCTGTACGGTTAAATCCCTGGCCAAGTGCAGGAGCCATAGCGACAAAGGTAGTGATTCTACCATCCTTGAGCTTATTGAATCGCTCATTACCATCTTTAATAATTTCTGGTGTGATCAATGGGGAAATATCGCCTAATTCAGGTAGGGTAAATTCCATTTTACCTTCTGCGGTTTCGGAAAAGGCTTTTAGGGCTTGATAATCAATTTGTCCACCAGCTAATGCTATGGTCGTGTAGCCTCCCAATGAAAAACCAGCCATGGCTATTTGGCTTGTATCAATTTTAGGGCCCCATTTTTCATCTGCCAGTAGATGATCCAAGAGAAAACGAATATCCAATGGACGTTCCCAAATCCGCACAAAGTTCTCTGGGATTTTATTATCAAGTGTATTCCCGTAATGATCTACAGCCGCGACGAGGTAACCATTTCCCACCAATTCACTCGCCAACCACATTTGGCTGATTCTGTTTCCCCCCGTCCCATGAGACAGTAAGACTAGTGGGAATTTCCCAGGCAGCAGATCCGCATCTTGAGCGGTTGGAGCGAGCTGGAAGGGGTATTCTGTGGCGATATTGACTTTTGTGGTATCTGCCGTTGGATACCAAAGTTCTGTTTTGATGGGGCGTTCCCTTATGGAATCGAGGAGTTCTAGCCTGGTTTGCCCAATACTATATTTGTGTGTACGCAAGAATTCTTTATGACTAATGGGCTGATCATTTTCCATCAGCCCACAGGAGGCGAAGAGGAATAATAAGATGCCAGTTTTTAGCGCAGTTTGGATAGACATATCTATTGGGGTATAGGTTTAAAAGCTATTTATTGGCCTTGGCCGAATTCTTTTTCTAGCTTTTCATTTGCTTTCCGTTTTAGATAGGCAAGATAGCAAAAAGCTGAGAGGGTTTGGCGATAGATAAATTGGATGGTGAGGGGATAGCAGAACAGCTTATAAAAGTACAGTAGCACCCTTGCGAGTACTACTGCTCCTTCAAATTCGGGAATGGTTAGTCTTAAAATGACTGTCAATTATAAATTTGGTACATGTTCAATAGGACATTCGCTCCTAATCAATGCTCTGCTTAGGCTGTCGCACGGGAGGGAATTTTGTCATGTCTATATTGATGGAACCGTTTAGCGATAGGGGACCCTACCGCGGGATTGATTTTTTTTGGAGAATTTTCTGTTTAGACCTGTCTTGTGAGGGGGAAGGTAGGGCTTAGTGTTTTTTGGGTGGAGGCAGCGCTCAGTTCTTTGGTATGGAGGCAGCGCTTAGTGTCGGACTGACCCCGCCGTCGTTAGCACTCTGGCGGGGAGTCAGTCCGACACGGGCCATTGGTCGCTTTCATTGCCGATAAATAATTTGGTAGTTTACTTCTGAGTACAGTTCGTCATTGACGAATACTTTTTTAGAAATTCTGTTGCCATATTGGTCATAGTCAAATTCTTCTTTGTACTTAATGGGGAATGGATAAGTATTGGCTATTCGATGGTCGATCCAATGATGGAGATAGGCATTGTTGGATTGATTGGTCTCAATCCTTACGCGGTTGATTTTTTTATCGATATATTCAAAGTTGATGTTTCGATAAGACTCCCCATAGCGAACCTTGACACTTTTGAGTAAGCCGTCCTTTTGATAGCTGTATTCAGTAATTTGGTAGACTTTAGTTGTATGGTTTAGAATGGAATCTAGGATTAGTCGATTATTGGGATCGTAGTAGTAAATTTTACTTCCCTTTCGTTTTGTAGAATCGATTTTATTACCCATGTATTCATATAGCTGAGTCAGCTTTTCTTCCTCATCGTATGCAAAGGATTTGGATATGTAGGGGCCTTTTTTGAAATGGAGGAGCTTCCCTTCGTAACTGTATTCTTCTATTGATGATTGGTTGTGGATGATTTGAATCAGTTGATCTTGATCATAGGTGAAGGATTTGGTAGTAATGAGCGTACTGTCGTTTTGCGCTGGCTTATTGTTGATTCGCCATTGTTGGGTTTGTTCAATATTGTGATTGGGGGTATAGGTATACTGTGTGAGGGTGGAGAACCTTTCTTCAAAGATTTGCCAGCTTTGCAAATCCCCTTTTGGGGTATATTGGTAAATGGTTGTTTTGTTGGGACTATTGTTTCTGTATCGAATTTTCTTGATCAATCTTCCCCTCTCATCAAAATACTGTTTACTCAAAGTATCCCTTTTGAAGTCCTGGTATTTAGCCTTGGATAAAGTCGTTAGAGACTTCATCATGCTATAATCATTGGCATCCCTGAAATAGGCTTCTTGATAAGGCTTGGGCTCAATCAATTCATCTGGTCGATCTACGGTTGTTTTTTGTGCTAGACAAAATAGGGGGGATAACAACAGTAAAATCAGTAAGTACTTTAAGTTAGTCATTCAAACAATCATTTGTCACAATTTCCGAAATGCTTAAATTATTTATTTCCAAACCTTTTGCTTTGATCCAATCTAAAAAGTCTTGTACGACTTGATGATCTAACTGACCCCAATTTCCTGCATGGCCAAAAGAAGGGGCTGTACGCGCAAAGGCATTGGCTAAATTGATCTCTCGATCAGTTTCAGGAATATGTGGGCGGAGAATATTAATGGCTTCTTGTGAGAACTGCTGGGAATACAAATGCCCCTTTTTGGTCGCTTGTACAAAATGGCGATAGGTTGCTTGGTTTTCTTTGACCTTTTGTTCACTTGTAGCGAGCAGCGGGGAGTAAGAATAGGGGATTTGGTAATCCTGCATTTTGAAATAGCGCAAAACATGTCCAGCATCTTCTGCGGCTACGCCTTCCCAATTGACAAAAATCCAGGTCGCATCCGCTTCCCCTTTTAGGAGTGTATTCCATATCCCAAGTTTATTGGGATAGATGATATTGAGTGCTCCTTTTCCACCATCGTTTTTAATCATTTCTCTCACAATGCCATCTTCATACCTTGCCTTATAAGAGCTATAGATTTTTCCATCCAAATCTTTGGGGGACTTAATCTGGCTATCCTGTCTGACGACGATGGCGCTCAGGTCCTCTTGAAGCAAAGCGGCTATCCCAATCAGATCAAAGGGCTGTGCTTTTGTTCTAAAGCTAATGATGCTTTCTGTGGGGCAGAGTGCAAAATCAGCTACACCCAATTCCACCTTTTTAGCTGGGGTCGTCTGATAATGATCTATTGAGGGGTCTATGATGTCAACCGCTAAATCCAGTTCGCTGTAAAATCCCTTTTCCTTGGCGACGAAGAAGCCAATGTGATTGATATTAGGGGTCCAGTCTAGTGCGAGGGTGAGTTTTTTCATGGCTTGCTTTTGTTCGGTCTGGTGGCCTTATTTTTTCAGGTTCAAATTTTCTATAAATTCATTGAATAAGCTTTTGGTAGCGGCATCATTTTTTTCGCCTATACCTTGGAAGGCAAAAGCTGATTTTTCATTTCCAAAAGTAATGATGTGGATAAATTCTACATTGCCGTTACCGTCTTCCTTTGTATCCAAAAATATGCTGTATCCTTTTAGCCCTGCGATTGAGTAGTCTTTTTCTTCCACTATCTTCATATTGGGCATACCGCTCTTGTGTTTGCTAACAAATTCATTGGCCAATTCTTTTTTGGATATGGCTTGTAGGGTTTCTGGGGGAAGCTGCATCATCATAATGGCATTGTTGGTCTCCTTTTTTTCAAAGAAAAATATATTGGATTGATAGGTCGTAAACTTCCAGTTGCTGCCCTCCTCATCAAAAGTAAAATAGGCATGCTCTTCCAGAGGAGATACTGTACTAGCTTGGTACTGGATGGTACTTAGAAAGGTATTGACTTCTTCTTCATTGATCTCTTCTACATTTTCATCAGC
>JBCBDH010000423.1:0-5980 GCA_038529855.1 Bacteroidota bacterium
TCAGTTGTCGACTGGTTTCCAGCGCGTTTCTCGATAAGTATTTGCGCAGCTCAGCATTGGCAAAAAGCTCCTTTAAGGCTTGGACGCTGGATGTCAGATGATCTGGTTCTACCAGCATAGCATTTTCGCGATGGTGGAGAATTTCTTTAATGTCTGGGGTATTGGCAGCTAGTATGGGGCGGCCAGAGGCCAGATAGGGAAATACCTTGAAAGGCAGCACCGTTCGGCCATGTTCCAGCAGAGGGGCGGCTGTACAGGGAATGAGCAGCACATCGGCCATATATAGGAATTTAGAAACCTCCCCAATGGGCTGCCAGCCAGGGAGATGTACATTAGTAGCTTTTAGATTATGGGCGTATGCTTTGAGGCGGATAAGGTCCTCTTCTGTTCCACCAACCAACCAAAACTGCTGATCGGGCATCTCTGCCGCCAAATCTATCAAACTCTCTACGCCTTTACCCTCCTGCATATTCCCAACATAGACCGCAATTTGGGCATTGGAATCTACATTTAGCGCTCGGCGGGCCTCCGCTTGGCTAAGCATAGGGCGCATATCCGCTACATCAAAACCATTGTGTAGGACGAGCATCTTATCTCTGGAAATCCCCACGCTTTCCATAGACTGAGCAGCTAAATCGCTGTGTAGGACCATTCCAAATAAACCACGGTCATGGGCGCGTTTGGCCAGCCAGCGCATGGCCTTGGGAAACTCGTGACCAAAACGGCGATAGGTTTCAAAAATAAAAGGCCGACCCAACAGTAAGCAAAACAGCGCCAGGGTTTCATTGCGGGTATAGATCAAATCAAATTTTTTGCGCCAGGCGTAGAATACACTGGCGAAGCAATGCGTAAATTTCTCAATACGCAATTTACTGGCGGGAATAGTAGGTAAGACCTTGATCTTTAGGTCTTCTCGAATATTGTAATATTGGTAAATGGCCTTGTCGAGCCTGTAGCCCGATTGGAAAAGACCTTTTAGCGGTAGCGGGATGATCAATTCGATGGGTAGGCCAGAAAAGGTGAATGCACTGGCATTTTTGATCACCTGTTGGGTATTGGTGGTATGTTTGGGGTAACGCTCATCGGAAACAATGGCAATTTTTGGGAATCTTCCTTTGTGGGTGTTGTTGTTCTCTTGCATCATCTGATTAGGTCTATTGTCGCGCGATGGCAAAGTTAACAAGTTTTCCTGGGTCTATGCAAATTGCAGGGGTCTACTTGTTGATGAAATATGAGGTGACGAAAGGCCCAGTGGTACCCCCGCTGTAAAGTGCTCCAATTCCTGCGATAGGTTGTAAGCGGCAGACTAAATTTTTGATCAATTTTTAATGGGGAAACGGGCGCTCTTGCAAAGCATTAAATTCTCGCTATCTTTAAGAGATAAACATCGACTTATGGTCAAGACAAGCGTTAAATTATTGGCTTTTGGGATTGCTCGCGACATTGTGGGTGGAGCGGAGATTGAGTTGGAAATAACAGCAGGTGGGCGAGTACTCGATTTGCGCGAAGCATTGCTCCGCCAATTTCCAGCCCTGGGAAAGCTCAATTCTCTGGCCATCGCCATCAATAATGAATATGCAAATGACGAGCAATTGATTAATGTAAATGACGAAATTGTCTTGATCCCCCCAGTCAGCGGTGGTTAAAAAAAGCACATGAGTAAGCAGCCAAGCATAGATATCCAGTTGTTGGAGCGCCCACTACAAGTACAAGATTGTATGGATTTTATTGCAGATAATGGGGCGGGAGGTGTCGCTATTTTTGTTGGAACTGTCCGCAACCAAACCAAAGGTCGGAGCGTGCTGCATCTTGAGTTTGAAGCCTATCAGCCTATGGCTATTTCCGAAATGTATAAAATTGCTGCACAGGCCACAGCGCGTTGGTCTGTCATGCGTATGGCCATTCACCATCGGATTGGGCATTTGGGCATTGGCGAAATTGCCGTGATTATTGGCGTCTCTACTCCTCACCGCAAAGCTGCTTTCGAAGCTTGTGAATACGCTATTGATACCCTAAAACAAAGCGTTCCCATCTGGAAAAAGGAAATTTTCGAAGATGGCGAAGTTTGGGTGGCTGCCCATCCCTGATTTATTATCCGTATCCATTCTGTTTTAGCCTGCCTTGTATTGCAACAATACATTATTGAATACGTATATTTTTATTTTAAAGATATAAAAAATTAATAATGAGCTCGATGTACAAAAATCTCGTCTTTAAAGGCGGTGGTGTTAAAGGTGTAGCCTATGCAGGCGCCATTCAAGTATTGGAACAAAATGGTTTGCTCGATGGGATTGAGCAGGTGGCAGGGACCTCTGCTGGTGCCATAACTGCAGCTTTGGTCAGTTTGCGATTCAGTGCTGCGGAAATCAAGACCATTGTCTACAACACTGATTTCAAATCTTTTGAAGATGCTTGGAACCCCCTACGGATCGCTACGAAATATGGTTTGTATAAGGGAGATGCCTTTCTACAGTGGATGGAAAAGCAACTACAAACAAAGGGTTTTGCTGCTGATGCTACTTTTGCTGATCTGGATAAAGCGGGCTGTCGCGGATTGCGCGTTTTCGCTACGGATTTAAATACCCATGAAGTCAAATGCTTTTCTTTTGGAACGACTCCCAATGTTGTTGTCGCAGAGGCCGTCCGTGCTTCCATGTCGATTCCTTTATTTTTTGATGCCTGGAAATTTAAAAATGACAATCCAGATAATCACATCTACGTAGATGGTGGCGTCGTTTATAATTATCCCATCACGACTTTTGATACTGACGGAAAGATCAATTCCGAAACCCTGGGATTATTTTTATCCAATGTAACGGGAGGTCCTATTCATGTAAATGTAGACTATGGCCATATTGGCAAGTACGTCAAAAATACCTTTGAAACGCTACTCAATGCCCAGGTGATTGATTTTGAGCGAGATGTACAGGAGCAAAAACGCACGGTTGTTATTGATGATTTTGGCATTCCTGCAACAGATTTTGAGTTGGGGGATTCTGATAAGGATAAACTGTTTAATTCTGGTGTAAAATACACGACTGCCTTTTTGGCCAAGCATCTTAAGAGCGTGCCAGCCTCTTAGCGAGTAATTCCTTGACTATTTCGTAGTCCTCTGGCTTATTGACATTCATCAATACTTCTGCTTGTGGGGCTTCGATCAACTGAATTTCTGAATTGATGAGCACTTTTCGGGGACAGGAATAGCCTTGTGCTAAAAATTGCAAAAGGAGGGGATAGCTTCGTGGTTCCCAAATGGTAATCAGGGGATCGGGAAATTGGGTGGCAGGGTTGTGAAAGGCTGTGGCGACTTTTGAGGTATCGCGTTGGTCGGTCAATTGCTGAAGGGCTTGCTGGTCAACGAAGGGCAAATCTACTGCAACAATCAGCCAGGCATGATCGGGCTGTTCGCGAAAGGCAGAAAGGATAGCGCCGTAAGGCCCCAGGCCGCTAAAGCTATCCGTAATATGGGGAAGATCGGCAAATTCTTGACGCTGATCAGGTCGACAGGAATAATAAGTGCTCTCGCAATACGGGTCGAGTAAATCAAATAGGTGCGCTCTTTGAGCTTTGCCGTGGTATTTGATCAGGCCCTTGTCTTGCCCCATGCGCTGACTTTTTCCGCCTGCTAATACCAGACCTGATAAGGGGGCTTTGGCTTGCTGCATTTGTTGATCTATCCAAGTGGCTATTTGTTGGCTTTCGGATAGGGCCAAAACTGGAATCGCTTCGATATTGGGAAGGGCTTCTTTCAAAAAAGGGTAGGGGCTCAAATTACTATCTGCTAATAAAATCAACTGTACATCGCTAAGTCGATCCAGCTTCTTTTTCAGGGAGGCTTCCTTTTGAGGATCAATCACTACAATCTGTCTTTTCGCCTTGAAGTGATTCCCATTGACCAAAACCAAATCCTCTGTATTAAAGACTTGACGATACTGAAAACTGCTCAGCTCCGCTTCCCAATCAAAACGATGAAAAGTAATTTTATCGGTATATTCCATGGTAGCTCCATAGGCCATTGCGCGCTGCTGATCTCTCCCTTCTTCGTCTTCCTCATCAGCGCTTTTGTGATCGGCATCCACATAGGCGATGCGATATTTGGCAGCTAGCTGCTGGGTAAGCTGAAAAGCCAATTCTTGGATTTTTCCGCAGGGAGTACCCATGATGGCCCATTCATTACGAGCAAACTGCCCATAAGCAGGCCTTTTGAGTTTGGCGTGTTTTTGATGCTTTTGCATAAGCCTATCTTCTGAAGTCTTTTTTACCTCCAGTTTTTTCCAGCAGCTTGGTTTCTTTGATCAGGATATCGTGAGAGAATGCTTTGCACATATCGTAAATGGTTAGTGCAGCTATGCTAGCTCCAGTGAGGGCTTCCATTTCTACGCCTGTTTTGGCGGTTATTTTGGTGGTGCACTCAATAACCACCTCTCGGTCTTCATTGATGTGAATATCGACATGGCATTTGTCCAGGGCTAGTGGATGACAGAGGGGAATGAGTTCTCCTGTTTTTTTGGCTGCCATCAAACCTGCAATGATCGCTGTTTGGAATACAGGGCCTTTTTTGGTGTGGAGCTCTTCCTTTTCGATACGATCCATAATTTCGGGCCCCAAAACGACAATGCTCTGTGCCTTGGCCATTCGTCGGGTAGGTGTTTTTTCACCAACATCCACCATATTGGGGTGGCCAGTATCATCAATGTGGGTAAACTTTTTTTCCATGAGCTATCTGTAGGTAATGTATCGAAAGGCTTCTCCTTTTTGGTAAACATCTCGTCCTTTGGGAAGTTCGAGAAAACCATCAGCATCTACGAGGTTGGCCAAATCGCCTGAGCCATGCCCAGTGATGGGGTAGGCCAGGGTGCTTCCGTCACTTTGGTATTGAACTTTTACCTGTAAGAAATAGGTCAGGTCGGGTCGGAAGTGATAATCCTCCGCCAATTGGGCATAGGGAAGTGAGGAAGGCGCTAGCCCCATACTCGCCCGTAGCCAAGGGGGCAAATAGACTTGCGTACACATAAAAGACGAAACGGGATTACCAGGCAGGGCAAAGACCACTGTACCTCTTTCCTCAGACCGGCCAAACCAAAAGGGTTTTCCTGGTCTTTGGCTAACTCTATGAAAAAGCTTTTGGACTTTGAGGCTGGCCAAGGCATCTGGAATATAATCGAATTTTCCCTTGGAAACGCCTCCACTAAGCAGGACCAAATCGTATTCCTGAATAATCTCTTTGAGTCGCTGGCGAATCTCTTCGGGATCATCATTTAGATGATCGAAATCTGCTTGCATGCCCCAGCTCTTGAGCGTAGCTAAAATTCGATGTACATTGGATTTTCTGATTTGATGGGCGGCGGGCTGGTCCTCGATTTCTACCAATTCATCTCCTGTTGAAATGATCATCGTTTTGGGCATCCGTGCCACCTGTAGGTGTGATTTGCCGATTGTTGCCGCAACGCCAAGTTCTGCAGGAGAGATAATGGCGCCTGCACTGATAATCTTGGTTCCTTTTGTGCGATCTTCCCCCTGATAGTGAATATTTTGTCCTTGTCGGACCTTATCAGTTTGGATATGGACCGTTTGTTGATCGATTTGCAGGTCTTCATAACGAATGACCGTATCTGTCTCTTTGGGGAGTACTGCCCCAGTCATAATCTCTATACATTCAGAAGGATGGGGTAGCTTTAGCTGTTCAGCGCCTGCTGCTCCAATCGCAGCAATTTTAAAGCTTCTTTGCCCTGCGGCAAAACTTTCATAATTGATGGCGATACCGTCCATCGTTACGCGGTCATAAGGCGGAAAATCTCGGTCTGCGAATAGGTCTTCCATTAAAACCCGACCGATGGTATCGTGTAGAGGGAGACTTTCTGTTTGTATGACTAGGTGATTATCCAGTATAATTTTGCTTGCTTCATCAACCCATTTCTGAATCTATGTCCACTATCGGGGGCTAAATCAATACCACTCTATTCTCTATGATCAGCGTTGA
>JBCBDH010000424.1:0-5979 GCA_038529855.1 Bacteroidota bacterium
GTTTACCTACGGGCGTTCATCTGTCTGAGGCAAGCGAAAGGCTTTTGAATGAGGAGGCCAATTGCCTACCCTTTACTTTATTCTACGAACAGGGAAGCGCAATCGTCTGGACATCTTTTGATCCCAATAGCCCAATAAAAGTGGGTGATGAAGTAGTCAAGATCAATGGGCGGGCCATTCAAGCTATCTACGATGGGCTTTTGGGCAGTATACCCATGGATGGTTATAATCAGACAGGAAAGTATCGACTGATTCAATATGCCTTTCCCGAATTGTATAGAAATATCATTGAGGTCGCTTCGGAATTTGAGGTAGAGCTAGCCAATGGCAAAGTCCATCAGCTAAAAGCGGTTAAGAAAGAGATGACTTTTAGTTATCGCGATATTACGAATCAAGCTCTTTCCTTGAATATCATAGATAATATTGCCCTTATAAAAATTCCTTCCTTTGCCAACTCCTACCTCAAATCACATGGCCAAAAATTCAGAAAAGAAATAAAAAGGCATCTCAAAACGATAAGGGAAAAGGATATTAACACCCTGGTCTTTGATGTAAGAGGAAATACAGGAGGTTCTGACTCCAATCCAGCCTGGCTTAGTGCTTTTTTCTTTGAGGAAAGCTATGGCTATTGGGATAGGATTGAAGTCACCCCAGCCCTTGCAGCAGATATTACTGGTTTTAATCGAATATTTTACGGCAAGCCCAATTGTGAGGGGGAGCAGTGTTTGTGGAGTGATAAAGGGCTGTTGTCCAAAGAGTTCAAATTTACCAATGTACAAAAACCAGCCAAGGCGCCGTTTGAGGGAACTGTTTATATTTTGACTGACGGCATGTGTTTGTCCTCTTGCGCTGATTTTGTGGCTATTATGCAAGCCAATAAGAAAGCCCTTATTATTGGTGAAGAAACGGGGGGTGGCTATCAGGGCAATACCAGTGGCTTGATACCCAGCGAACCATTGGACTGTGGCTTGATGGTGGATGTACCTTTGCTCAAGTACTACAATCAGGTAGAAAAAGGTAAGCATATAGGCAGAGGAACGATACCAGATATTGAATGGCTACCTAATTTAGACGCCTTAACTGACGATAGCGACTATTTGGATCAAGTCATCCAATTGATCCATAAGGATACGAAAAGAGTAGGTTCTACTTTGACCAGTGATTAAAAAAATTTGAGTATAAAAATACTCCCAATGATATTACTAAATACTGAACCAGGAATTGGACAAGACCTCTTTATTACGGTCCTTGATAAGGGACTGCTTGCGCTTATTGCCCTCCTAGTGGGATTCTATTTTAATAGATTACTCCAAGAGCGAAAGGCGAGAGATAGTATGCTGGAAACCATTACGGCCCAAAGGGTAAAAGCTTATCAGAGATTGTGGGAGGCGACCAAGGTTGCAGAATTTGCAAGGGAGCAAGAGATCAGCGAAACAGAGAAAAAGGACTTATCCAATAAACTTACGGAATGGTATTATAAAGATGGAGGGGCTATGTTTCTATCTTTTGATGCCACCAAAAGCTATGGCAAGGCAAAAGAGGTCTTGGTCAATCCTCAGAGCTCGCTCTACGAGGTAAAAAAGGCTTTTTCAGATATCCGCACTCAATTAAAAAAAGACCTGAAAGTTTATACAGCGGAGGAGGAAAAGAAACAAGTCATCGACCCTGAGAAGATATTTAAAAAAGAGGGAAAGCAGGGAAAATCTACCGCAGATTAAGCGCTGCCCAATAAGTGACCACAAGTCTACTTTACCCTAATGCTGTCAGCTAAAACACAACTTCATGCGGAAAAAGATCAGGGTAAGTATCGTCCTTTTATTGATCTGCTTGATTGGATTCCTGGCAATCATGTTTGTTAATTTTGCCCTCTACTTCATGTCCCACCTGGAAGCCTACATTGGCTATTGTTCGACCGCCAAATTACCTTTTATTCGTTACATCATCACTGGTGAGCTTATCGTAGCGGTGATGCTTACGGGCCTTTATGCTTATTCTTTTTATTTCAGCTTGGGCGAAGCGATTTTGAAATATACCCTAGTTGTTTTTGTGGCTAATCTGTTTTTCATGGCCGCTCAGGTCATTCAGTATCCACTTTTGCTTAAGATCTCCTCCACTTGGAACAGTAGGGTAAACGATATCATGGTCCTAAATCATCCTTTGCTCTACTTAACTCTCTGTCATTCCCTACTAGCCCTATTACTGATCTATAAAAATAGGCCAGCGATTGCCAATCCATCTTTTACCCGCTATATCTATATGGCTATTGGAGGTCTAATCCTTGCGGAGTTCATCGCTAGGCTAAGTATAAGTTATGAGCATTGTTATGGATAAAATGCGTATACTTGAAACCAATCTTCACTACCTTAATTCTCAATATATGCGGGGGGGATTGGTAGAATAAGGTAAAAGCTCTAGCCAATTGTGCACCTCTGTAAATGACTAAACCTTAAAATCATGAATCGCCTACTCTTCATAATCATCATAAGCCATCTATTATTGTCTTGTAGCAGCAATGATAATAGGGCCTCAAAAGCTACAATCGCCAGTCCTAAGCCCCAGGATTCTTTAGGCCAAGTCAGTACAGTAGAGGAGATGAGTCCAGAGAACCACAACAGCTCAATGGAAGCAGTTTTTGGCAAACCTAAACATGAGATTCAGAATATTGGGATATTGGTTTATGATGGCGTAAATGAATTGGATGTGATGGGGCCAAAATATATCTTAGGACAGGCCATAGGGGCGCAAACTCAACTCATATCAGTAAAGGGGGGGAATATAAAAACAGTAATGGGCGTCGAAATAGTGCCCAATGCTGTCATGGACTCCATTTCACAACTAGATATATTGATCATACCTGGCGGGTTTACAGGAACAATTGAAGCCTGTTTTGATGAAGAGCTTCACCGCTGGATTCGAAGAATAGACGAAAAGACCTTATATACTGCCTCAGTTTGTACAGGAGCTTGGATATTGGGGGCAAGTGGACTTTTAGAGGGTAAAAAAGCATCCACCAACTGGTATAGAGAGGAAGAGTTTTTGAAAAAATATGGAGCAGTGCCTGTTAATGAGCGGTATACAAAAGATGGAAAGTATTGGACCAGTGCTGGAGTGACCGCTGGCATGGATATGAGCCTAGCGATACTCAAAGAAATATATGGCGAGAGCTATGCACAGGCAGTTATGCTGGATATGGAATATGATGCTGCCCCTCCTCTAATTGGTGGAAGTCCAGAAAAGACTAAAGAAAGTGTTTACAATATGATGTTGGCCATGTACGACATGGGGGTCCAACCACTGATGGATAGCTTAGAAATAAAAAATAAGACCGTGGGCAAGAAAACGCAAAAGGACGATGGTCGCTAAGCACAACTGCCGCATTTGTACAAACCGCTAGAGAAGTCAACAATCAAGGAAAGTTGATGTTAACTTCGTGAGTTTACAGAAGTTTTAAAGACAGACGCTAATACAACCTATGCCTACTAAGGGAGAACTTATCAACCTGAAACATCTTGATTTTTACTCCTTCTTCACTAAGTATTCGCTTATGGAGGAACATGGGTTTACTTCTGGTCTAATCCGCCGTTTATTCAGAAAAATATTACCCAATGTTCCAGATAGTCATACGATTGAATATGTTCTGCTGAACAAAAAGGTCGCTCCTGCGGCTGTCTTGGCCCAATTAGATGTAGATACCTTATCCAATGGGGAGATTTCACAGCAATTGGATTTGAGTATTAAAGCCCTCTGCTCAAAGGTAACGGCATTTGGCTTGGATCATAATATTAAGGCAAAGTTCAATTTCCTTGAATTGGATGCTCAACCTTTTGAAAATTTGTTTGAAAAAGTAGATGATTTAGCGACATGCAAAAAGGAGGGTATCGCAGATTTGATCACTTCTTTGAATGCGATAGAATTACTGATCATCAAATTGCGGAAAAATAAAAATAAAATAGGAACCAACTACTACCTAACCCTCACCACAAGAAGAACCCTAGAATATACCCATCGAATTAAAGAACTACTGAATTTAAAACGAAACATTTCCTCAAAAGAACATTGGGAAAACTTATTTGCTGACTACCTTGAATATTCAAAGAATAAGAATAGCATTAGACGCTATATAAGAAGACGCTCTGATTTAGTAGCACTAGAAATTGTAGAACACACCTCTAATAAAGGAGAAAAATACATCGCAGAAAATCGAAAGGAGTACTGGACTTTCTTTTATAAGTCTTTACTTGGTGGAGGTATCATTTCTGTATTCGCCTTTTTAAAAATCATCATTAGCTCCTACCAATTAACACCATTGGGTAATGCATTCTTTTTTAGTATCAACTATGCCCTCTGCTTTATCCTGGTCAAAGCATTAGGGGGGATCATTGCAACGAAACAACCCGCAATGACGGCCTCCACGATAGCTAAAAATATCGACAAACAAGATGAATTAAAAATAGATTCTGTCAAAAGCATTGCGACGCTTGTAGGCAAGGTATTTAGAAGTCAATTCATCTCTATTATTGGAAATTTTTTGATGGCATTGTTCCTTTCCTGTGTCATCATGTATTCTTTACAATTATTGGACTCCAAAAACCTGATCAAAATTGTCAAACCAGCATACTTGATCAAAAATGTAGTGCCATCAACCAAGCTATTGATTTACGCAGCAATTGCTGGCTTTTATTTGGCTATGTCTGGATTGATTTCTGGCTATGTTGACAATAAGATCGTCGCTTCCAAAATTGCCTATAGAATTCGCAATAATCGTTTTTCTTGGAGTGGCCAAGGACTAGCCGCTTTTGTTGAAAAAAAAGCAGGGAATTTATTGGGGAATATATGCCTAGGTTTTCTTTTAGGGTCAACTTTTTTATTAAGTAACATCCTACCCTTTTCCGTAGACATCAGACATATTGCTTTTAGCACAGCCAATGTGGGCTACGCTGCCCTGAATTATGACTTCAATCCCAAAACAATACTACTGGCACTAACGGGCGCTCTACTGATTGGATTGATCAACTTTATAGTTAGTTTTGCCTTCACCCTTTATCTGGCTTTAAAATCAAGAGGTGGGGATTTTGGTTTAATCCCTAAAATAGTATTGAGTATTTTAAAAAGTCTCTTCCGTTAAAAGCATTCTATTATTTTACCAGAATAGGTAAAAAATCTCTGATCTGTAGATGCTGTAAACAGGAATAAGCAGCAAGGATCAACGCTTCGCCAATACGAAAACAAAAAAGAAGGAAATGGAATTTGTATATTTATCTTATGATGGGGCATCCCCATTGGAAAGTGATTTGGGACTATGCGCCACTGAATAATGATACGAGTAGATTTTTCAATCACCCAATAAGCCCATAAAAATGAAGGAATCACCATTGATACTAGGGTCTATCCTCTTACTATTTGCTATGCTGTGGTTACCACTGGGGCAATATGAGTTTCTAATTGACCATTGGATGAAAATTGGAACCTACGCGATACCCTTTGTGCTGATGGGGGCATTTTCCTTAAACAGAAATGGAAGTTTTAAAGACCTGATCAAAGATTATCGCTTCATGGGCATTGTGATGTTGATCGCCTATATTCTTCATCAATATGAAGAACATTGGATAGATGTATTTGGTAATTATTATGCATTTTATGTATTCAATAATGACTTCATTCTTGGCAATTTAGGAGCTACGGATTCCTCAACAAAGCCACTTACCAAGGAAGCTATTTTTGTCATTAATACATCATTGGTATGGTTGGTGGGAGCGCTAGCGATATGGCGGAGTCCAAAGCATCTTTTTCCGCTGATTGCCATGGCAAGTATCATCATCGTTAATGGGCTTGTTCATATTTTAGCGGGTCTGGCAAAGCTTCAATATAATCCTGGAGTACTTACCTCTATTATTATTTTTATTCCTCTTTATATTTGGTTTGTGAAGTTCTTGATGAGGCAATCACCTAAATATAAGCCGCAGATTATTGGTGGAATTA
>JBCBDH010000425.1:0-5968 GCA_038529855.1 Bacteroidota bacterium
GCCACCAATAAGGCCCCATCTTAAACCGTGATTATTCATGTGTATCGGTCTTAATTAGGTCGACGGAATCAAGGGGGAGTAAGACCTATCAGCCGTTTTTACTCCTTTCCCATTGGCCAATCCCGTCTCTTATTAAAAAAATATTCCTTACGAAGATGCGATATAATTGATAGAATCCGAAATTTTTTCTACCAGACCAAAAGCGGAATAGACTAGGTGCTATTGATGACTAGGCGTAATAAAATGCTGTCCATTATTGACCACCCCTAGTACGCGAGCCTTGAACTTCGTACCAACAAAAGGCGTATTCTTTGACTTGGAATAAATAGCTGCCTCCGTGAAGGTCCAATCCATATTGGTGTGAAAAATCGTCAGATTAGCTGTCGCTTGTTCCGCTATTTGTGGAACGGGTAGGCTGAGGATCTCTCTGGGATTAATGGCCAATAAGCGAACCAGTTCTTCCACATCCAATACTTCTTCCAGAGCGGAATAGCTAAGGGCAAAAGCGGTTTCCAGACCAATGGCGCCAAAGTCAGCATAGCCAAATTCCAATTGCTTCGCTTCCAATTCCAAGGGATAGTGGTTAGAACTGATAAAATCAATCGCCCCGCTTTTTAGCCCGCGTTTGAGGGCTCGAATATCAGCACTTTGTCTCAATGGGGGCAGCACTTTATAGTGGGAGTCAAAATCTACTAAAACCTCATCACTCAATGCCAAATTCATGGCTGCAACAGAAGCGCTTACTTTTATCCCTGAGGTCTTGGCCTTGCGCAACAAACCCACAGAAGCCGCTGTAGAAATATTGGAAATATGAATCTTGGATTCAGTATAGGTAGCCAGATAGAGATCTCTTTGCACCATAATTTCCTCCGCCAAGGCGGGAAGTCCTTTCATTCCCAAGGAGGTGCTAATCGCCCCTTCGTGCATCTGCCCTTTCCCCGCAATAGAAGCATCGTGAGGGTGATTGAGGATAAGGCCATCAAATGCCTTGACATATTGCAAGGCCCGCATCATCAAACCATTGTCCTGAATCGAATGGCTGCCATCAGAAAAAGCCACCGCACCAGAATGAAACATATCGAGCATCTCCGTGATGTCCTTGCCCTCACAATTGTGGGATACCGCCCCTATGGGATGAAAATCAACTAGGGTACTGTGCGTATGGTTCTTGATGTACAGGACTTCTGATTTGGAATGAACACAGGGCTGCGTATTGGGCAGACAGGCTACAGCCGAAAAACCACCTGCTGCCGCGGCTTTGGCCAGACTCTCTAAGTCTTCTCGATGTTCAAAACCAGGGTCTCCCGTTTGTACCCCAACATCTATCCAACCAGGGGAAACATAGGCACCAGAACCATCGAGTACAGTGGCTGAAGGTTCGCTGATTTTTGCCCGAATGGATTGTATCCGTCCTTCTACAATGAGGATGTCTCGCTTTTTGCCATTGAGCTTGGAGGTAGGATCAATTATCGTTGCATTTTTTATCAGTAGCATCATTGGTTTGATATAAAGTAAGGCTATAAACGCAGTCGTTTGAAAATAAACTCTGGAATACTGGTAATGACCAACATGATCCAGCGCCAGCGACCCAAAACATAGACCTGATTCTTTCGTCTTCGATAGGCTTTGTAAATGCGATCTGCAGCCTGTTTGGGTTGAGCAGTAAGTAAGGGGGGAAGGTCTAAATGAGCCGTCATTTGAGTATCCATAAAGCCTGGCAGTACCGTCATCACATGAATGCCTTTGGCATGTAGGCGATTTCGCAAACCACTGAGATAGGCGATAAAGCCTGCCTTGGCACTTCCGTAAAGATAATTGCTCTGCCGTCCCCTCAAGCCAGCTACCGAAGCGACTCCAATCATTCCTCCCTGACCTCGCTGGTCCATATTTCGTGCAAAAATATTCAAAATTGCCACAAGACCGGAATAATTGGCCTGAATTATCCGCGAACTTTCCACAGCATCGCTTTGGGCCAGATCGTGATCCCCCAAATAGCCTATGGTGCAGATGACCAAATCCGTTTGCTGGGCGATTTGCTGAAGTTTGGCTTCATCAGGAGCGGCGCAGTCTACAGTAATCAATTCAACACTTGGACCTAATTCGTGGATGGTGATGTCCTTTTTTAGGGCTTCCAACTTATGGGGCTGTCTGCTGCTTAGGATCAATTGCTTGACCTCTGGCGCGAAGCGATAGGCCAGGGCTTCTCCCAAATCAGAGCTAGCACCAAGGATACAAAGCTTATTTATTTTGGTAGACATAGAAATAAGGCGTCTCTTCGATTCGATCCAAATGATCCATGACATATTTTGTCAGCTCAAACTTAGGATTTTTCAGCAATTGTTCCCCATAGGATTTCTCAATAAAAAAATAATAATCAGACTTGTCCACTAGTTGGTATAGCTTGGGCTGAGGACCATTGGTCTCTGGGCGAATGACCCAATCTAGCGGAAGGGGCGATTGGGTTTGGGTTAGGTAATTACTGAGGGGAAAGGCGGGGAGGGTTTTGAACCTTGGCCCATAGTGCTCTTGCAATCCTTTAAGATCACTGTACAATAGATAAGTTGCCTCATCTGAGTATATGCCCTTTAAGGCAGGGAAAACTTGCTCCATTGGCCACTTCATTGCTGAACGAGGACCATCACGATAAACAAATTCATAGGCATAGCGAAAGATCAACAGTAATGCGAATAAGAGACTAAATCGCCAAAGCCAATTCCAATCCCGCGTGGTCCCCCACTCTACCTCCTCTGTAATTTCAAAAAGCACATAGACATAGGGAATAGCAAACAGTATTGGAAAACTGTAGCCCCAACTCAAAGCAGCCATCCAACTCAGCCCTAGCAAACTCGCCAAATGCAGTAAAGACTGCCCCTCACGCTTCCAATCTGCCCAAGAAAACAACCAAATCCCCATTCGATAAGCCTGTCGAAGCCAATAAAATAAACCAATCAGGAATAATAAACGCGATTGGCTTACTGGCACCTGAAAGCTTTGCTGCTCATAAATGGACCAGACATAACTAGCCATCAGCGCCGCTATGAATAGATACCAATAGTATTTTGGGGCAAACAGTACTTTTCGGTCCAATAACCAGGGCAGTAGTAAGGGGAGTAGAGCAAATAATAAGGGATTGATCTTGGTATAATCCCAAATCCCGCTTTGGATGGCTGCTCCCATACCAGTAGCGCCGCTGGTCCAAAATCTATAATCTGACCATAAATCAGTGGTATTCAAATAGCCATAAAAAGCCAAGGCCATTAGGGATAAACTAAGGGTTGCTAAAGCCAGGTCCCTCTTTCCCTTGTATAAGCCTACCATCAATAAAAATAGGGGCAGCAAGGGATAAAAGGATTGTTTACACAACATGGCCATTACCACCATTAGTGAAGGTAGGACGATGGGACTAGCCGTCCTGAAAAGCAGGAAAAAAGCAGCTGTTCCAAATAAAATACCATCTACGGTATGCCAACTGGCAGCGGGATAATTGTGAACACAGATGATAAATCCAATACTGGCAAGTAGCCAGCGGCGGTAGTCTTGATAGAAAACGGCAGCGCCCATCCAGGCATAGAGGGCTACTTTGAGGTAAAATAGGATGCGTTCGCTCAGCAGTTCGAAGGAATCGGGTAGCAGCCACATTTCCAAGGCTCGCAGCCAAATGCTCATGGGTGGCCGCACATAAATAATGTCTTGATAGATTTGTTCGCCTTGGAGCAGGCGATAGGCGTAGGCAGAGATAAAACCGCCATCTGTTTCATTGATACCAAAGGGCGCGTAAAGCCGAATATAGGTCAATACGATTCCCAGAAAGAGCCAACTACTCCAGTCTTTGTTTTTGAAGCGAGTGGAATTTGTCATCTACGTAATCGTATTGAATACCGCGTAGGCGTTTGTCGGAAAAAGCGTCCTTGGCGAGATAGACCCGCCCGCCATATTTATAAACCACCTCATCGAGTTGGTGGATGAGTTTTTCAATGCCAGAGACGATTTTGAAATCCATAGCCAGGGTATAGCCTTCGATGGGGAAGGAGCGGATAGCGAGGGGGTCCGCTGGGCCAAATAGCTTGAGTACAGAAAGAAAGGGAGGAATCCTCATTTTTCGAATCACTTCCAGCACTTCTACCAATCCTTGCTCACTATGGTTCTTAGGCAGCACCAACTGATATTGGGTAAACCCTCTTTTGCCATAAATCCTATTCCAGTGATGAATACTGTCCAGTGGATAGAAAAAAGTATTGTAATCAATAATGCCTTCCTGTTTTTGGCGGAATTGCTTGTGGTAGTAAAGGGTATTAAAGCTACCAATGGTCAGGTGATTGAGGACAAAAGAGGGCAGGAAAAAAGGAATATTGATTTTGGGCTTTTGGATGAGCCTCAGGGGGTTTGCTCGGTACCTGGCCGCCAATTCTTTTTCACGCGCATGCTCTCCCAGCATCAGAATAGAACGCCCCATTCCTCGCCCCCTCTGCAAACAGTCGATCCAAGCCACAGAATAGGTCCAGGTCTTGGCCTCTTCAAAATGCTTCATCACTTGTTCTAAATTTGGGGCTTTGATGGATAATTGGCGAATATAGCTGCTTTCCATCCGCTTGAGACGAAAGCTGGCATTGAGGATGATACCCGTCAATCCCATTCCCCCACAGGTATCCCAAAATAGCTGTTCATTTTTGGCTTTGGTACACCTAACAACAGTCCCATCCCCCCGCATTAGATCAAAAGCCAACAGATGCTTAGAAAAACAGCCTTCCTTGTGGTGATTTTTACCGTGAACATCCGCAGCAATCGCCCCACCTATACTAATGAATTTGGTTCCAGGCGTAACGGGCAAGAAAAAACCTCGAGGGATTAAAAATTCCAATAAATCGGAAAGCAAGATACCTGACTGGCAACTTATCGTACCTGCCGCCGCATCAAAATCAAGTAGTTTATTTAGGCGAAGCGTAGAGAAGACTCGATCATTAAGCGCTGCATCGCCATAACAGCGACCATTGCCGCGAGCCAGGAGATTGGTTTGTTGCACGACATAATCCGCCAGGGTCTCTTGGTCTGACCATTGGGTCACCTCTGCTTTTATTCGAGGATAATTTCCCCAATTGGCGATGTCTTGCTGTCTTGGCATATCGCCTCAAAATTAATAAGAGTAGTCGAAAAACCCACTTTTCTGATCAAAGAACAAGCAGCAGAAAATAGCTAGGCCGCTCCATACAACAAATAAGCAAAGGCCAATATCCAAAAAAGGAGTAGGATTTGAATAAAACGATCTTTTAAGAGAATACCCGTTGGCGATTCAGACTGCTGATACACAAGGGCCAACTGTAGATAGCGCAAAATACCCAATATGACAAAAAAGGTAGTCATGTAGATCTGCTCGCTCCCTATTCGCTCGACCACCTCTTCCGAAACGGTGTACATCAAATACGCACCCACCGTCACCGCTGCCATAAAAACCATCGAGACATCAATAAAAGCCAGATTATAACCTTCCAAGGACTGCCTCGTCTGAGACTCTCCCCCCAGGGCGACAAACTCCCCTCGCCTTTTCCCAAAGCCCAAAATCATCGCCAACAAAAAAGTCAGCACAATCAACCAACTTGAAACGGGAATCCCCACGACAAGTCCACCAGCAAATACCCGTAGTAAAAAGCCCAAAGCAATGATCGATACATCGACGATAGCCACGTGTTTCAAACGAAAACTATAGGCAATGTTCAATAAGCCATAAGCCAGCAAAATGAGCAATAAATCGCGACTCAAGTAAGCACTCAAGCCCAGTGCGGCACAGGCGAGTATGGCTCCTAAGCCTCTAGCCTGCGCTTTGGTGATCGCTCCACTCGCTAGTGGCCGAAAGCGCTTTTTAGGATGCTGCCGATCCTGCTCTATGTCAACATAATCGTTCATGATGTAGACACTACTTGCCATCAGACAGAAGGCGATGAAGGCGAGTAGAACGGGAATCAGGATATCTACT
>JBCBDH010000426.1:0-5937 GCA_038529855.1 Bacteroidota bacterium
ATCAATTTTGGTTTTGTCTTCCGCCAAATCAACTACGACATAAATAATAATGGTTTTCAATGGACCCTTGGCGGCAGGATCAATCACCTTTTAGACCTTGGCGACCCCACCAGCATTGAATCCCTTCAAGGGATAGGCACAGGGCTTTCTCCCAGATGGACCTTTCACAATAGCTTTTATGTACCCAAATGGCAGTTTGGAAAAAAGAGCAGTCGATTTACACCGCTTTTTCACAGTCGTCTTGATTTCCAAAGTGGGATCAGTGCTTTTACGCTTGGCGCAGAGCTATTGATTAAAAACATTGGTTTCAGCGTCTTTTACAATAATACCCTAGCTGGCGAAGCCATCACACAAAGCACAGATGCCCTAATCTTGGCCTTTGACATGGCTTTCTCTTTTGGTGATGACCAAAAACACCTCATGGAAGTTGGCTTTAGCTATGACCGCAATATCAATGGCTTGAATACCTTGACGGGAGGAGTTTTTGAACTGGTCGTGAAATACCACATCAGCAGGGTCAGCAATGATGTTTTTTGCCCACCCGTCAGCAGGGCGCATGCCCAGCGCTATGAGCGGATATTTTATAAGGATCAGAAGAATAAAAATTTAGATTAGAAATGCAGTGGACTAAGATTTGGCTATTGGCTATTCTTTTAGCCTTACCCTTTTTACTTGAAGCACAGTTTTTTTCCTGTAATGATATCGAATGTGGGACATTAGAACCCAATTGGGAAATGGCAGATGGTGGTGATGCGGTTGTTTGTGAGGGTATCCCTTTTTTCCTGACAGCGGAATCTTCTTCGCCAGCCTCAGATATCGACAGTTATCGCTGGATTGTTTACGACATGACTTTCAATACTTTATTGGATACTACTTTCAACGATCTCACACCACTTGAGTATCTATTTGAGCTACAGGATACAGATGATTGCGAGGATGCAAACCATCGAATAGATTTTCAGGTCAATCTAGTAGTGACTAGTTTTGATTGTGCGAATGGGGAGAGTTGTAGAAACAGCTTAAAACCCTTGACCGTTATCCTCAATCCAATTGCCAATTTGGACTTTCAGCAAGAAGTGTGCATCGAAGAAGAAATAGATTTTGAAAATACTTCTTGTTATGATGAGTCTTTTGTATTGACATTTGAGGATGGAACCACTTATACAACGGAACCCATTTCCCATATGTTTTCAGATACTGGCGAGCAAATAGTTACCTTGGATGTTACTGGATTTAGTAATGGCCAACAAGTTTGTGGAACAGATCAGACAACGCGAAACATCAAAGTTGTCGGCCCACCAATAGCTGAATTTGGACTAAGCTATGAACCCATGGACCAATGCCGCCCAGTGACCGTATTTTTTGAGAATCTGTCTCAAAATATCAGAGGAAATGCCATCCAAAACTATGAATGGGAAGTAGAACCCTCAAATGGCTGGCAGTTCCAAAACGAAATCGTAGGAACAGATACCACTTTCTACACTGCCTTTACTTGGGATACCCAAATTTTATTCACAGACACGGGAACTTATGAAGTGACCCTCACGGTCGAAAATGTCTGTGGGCCAGAAACCCTAACAGAAATCATTGAAGTTTATGAAGCGCCCAGTCTCGATATTCGTAGTCCTGGATTTCTGTGTTTAGAAACAGGCTCCGTAGCCATTGATTGGGAGGACTACGCCACCTTTTCTGGTACCATCAATTCTGTTAATTGGACCTTTACGGATCAAGATGGAGCCGTAATAAGTACCTCTAATCAGCGATATCCCCTGACTACTTTTGACGAAGAGGGAACGATCACTGCTACCGTGAGCATCACCAGCCCTTGCGGCGATGATGAGCAGCCCGTTAGCTTTACTTTGCAAAGTCCTGGTGGAGTGGATTTATCCAATAATCCTACCGTGCTATGTACCAATAGTGCCCCCATTCAACTCAATCCAGCTGATGTGACCTGGTCAGGCTCCAATGCCGTTACAGCAAGTGGTTTATTTGATCCCAGCATGGCAGAGGATAATCCAGTTACGCTAAGCTATACACCACCAAATGACTGTGTAACACCTGGCCAATGGGTGATCAATATCCTGGAAGCCCCATCTGCAGAACTAGAAGACATTGACCCCGCCTGTGATGCCATCACCGTGGCCCATGAAGCCAATATTTCAGGAACCTATGGCGAAGTACAGTGGATACATATACTTCCAGATGGTACCATTGCCAATACCTATGTACAAAACCAAGCCCCAAGCATTACCTATGATGTGACGGGGAATCACGAATTAGTCCTATTACTGACTGATGATGGTTGTGGGATTGATACAGATACTTCAACCGTTGAGGTACAATCTATTGCTGCCATTATTATAGCGCCGCTGCCTAATCCCATATGCAATACCTCAGATACCATTGTACTACAGGCAAGCCCAGAGGGCGGCGTTTGGGAAGGGATGGGCATTGTGCAGGATAGCCTTTTTGTTCCCAGTCAGTTTAGTACAGCGACCAATGTGGAATTGAGTTATACCTATGGCGAAGGGGCTTGTACCAGAATGGATTTTATCAATATCAATATTTTGGAAGCTACGCCGCTGATGGTGGAGGACCCCATTATTTTATGTGAAGATACGGAGCCCTACATCCTTGATTTTCAACCAACAGGTGGGGTTTGGACGGGCAATGGCATCATTGACGATAGTTTGGGTATTTTTGATCCAGCTGGGGTAGTTGGGGAATATGAACTCAGTTATACCTTTCAAGACCCAGCGGGTTGTCGCTCCATTGCTACGACGACCATTACAGTGGAAAGTTTTCCTACCATCGAATTGAATGATCAAGCTGTTTTTTGTGAGACGACTGAAGATATTGATCTGCCCAATCAATTGGATTTGTCTTTTATGCCCACAGGAGGCAATGGCTTTTGGTCAGGAGATGGGATCGTAGATAATGTCAATGGCCTTTTTAACAGTTTTCAGGCGGGTGCAAATGGGGAAGGTGTGTATACCGTCTTTTTTCAATATACCCTCAACGATTGTGTGATTTTGGATAGCACTGCCATTACCATTGTTCCCTTCCAATTGGCGGAGGCTGGGCCAGATACCTCCCTGTGTATTCAGGATTCGACCTATCAGCTCAGTGGCAGTCCTTCCAATGGGCAATGGTATTGGCTACAGAATGGGCAAGAGATAGCGGTCGATTCTCTGATTAATCTCTATGATATTGGAGAAGGACTACAGGTTTTTCGCTATGTATTTGCGGAGGGAACGACCTGTGAGCAAGCGGATAATGTCCATGTTGAGATTATTGATTTGGCCAATGATTTAAATGCTGGTAATGCCATTACCGTCTGTGAAGCTTCCCCTGTTTTTAATCTCAATGGCTTTTCCCCACAAGGTGGAATTTGGTCTGGTCCAGGAATCACCAATCCAATATTGGGAACCGTTGATCCCAATTTGCTAGCACCAGATTCTTCTTATACCCTGCGCTATTGCATTGATGATCCAAGTATCGACTGTGAGGCTTGTGATGAGATTACATTGACCATCAATGCCTTACCTGAAGCAGCCTTTGCCCTAAACAGCACTACCTGCATCAACGAAACCGTTTCCTTCATCAATAATTCTCTCAACACCTGCGATTACTTCTGGAATTTTGGAGATGGCAATACTTCTGACGAAGCTAATCCTAGCCACATTTACAATAATACAGGCAACTATACCATTCAACTCCTCACGACTTCCTGCGAAGGCTGTGTAGATAGCTTCTCCATCAATATCTTTGTGGCGGAGCCACCAACAGCCGCTTTTGACCTAACGCTCGAAGATAGCTCTGGATGTGCCGTTTTAGACATCAGCCTCACCAATCAAAGCTTTGGTACAGATACAACTCAAGTTTGGGATTTTGGCAATGGCGATTCCAGTACTTTAATCCAGCCAGGGCTTATTTCCTACGAACAAGGAAATTTTGATACTACCTACATCATCGAACTAGCCGTGACCAATACTTGTGGTACGGTTTACGATTATGACTCTGTCACCGTTTTTCCACTACCCATCGTCTCCTTTGGAACCAATGTGGATGAAGGCTGCTCGCCCTTACTGATTGAATATGGCAATAGCACCTTGGGTAATCCAGAGCGCTATGAATGGTATGTGGATGGCCTATTGATCAGTACAGATAGTTTACCACCTGATCAATATTTTACTACTTCTGATACCGCCATTACGGTTTATGATTTGCAATTAATCGCCTATAATAAATGTGGTTCAGATACACTCAATGATCAAATTACGGTCTTCCCTCCCAATGTAGATGCCGTTATTTCTGTGGATACGACGAGAGGCTGTCAACCTTTGACAGTGGCTTTCTCTGAGTTTTCCACCCCAGGGGCTAATATTTCCTGGGATTTTGGCGATGGGAATACTTCCTCAGAGAATAATCCTGTACATACTTTCGACACTTTTGGATTATTTACGGTCGTCCAATCAGCGGCTAATTGCGGTATTGATGTTGATACCCAAATTATTGAGGTTTGGCCATTGCCAGAGGTTCGTTTTGAACACGATACCTTTGTTTGTGTAGGGCAGTCAATCAGCTTTCAAAACACCTCAATTGATATTCGTGGGAGTACTTGGGATTTTGGGGATGGCAATACTTCCATCTTGGATAATCCCTCACATATTTACGATTCAGCAGGTGTTTATACAGTTACCCTTACGGCCAATTCTGAACTTCACGATTGTCCAGCTAGTTTTCAAAGTAATGTCCTTGTTCTGGGAAACCCAGAAATTGGTTTTAGCCCCTCCGTCATGAGTGGCTGTGCTCCACTAAGCGTCGATTTTACGAATACCTCAATGGGCGCCATTTTTTATCAATGGGATTTTGGCGATGGAGATACATCTACTCAAGTTAATCCTACCCACGAATTTCTACTGCCAGCAACTTATCAAGTTACCTTAGTAGGGATTGATGAATTTCGATGCTTTGCGGATACGACCGTGCTCAATATTGTAGTAGACGAAGTGCCACGTGCTAATTTTACTACAGATACCACAGCATACTGTAGTCGATTTGATACCATCTACACGGATAATCAAACTGCTGGTGGTGGACAGTATTTTTGGCAATTTGGCCAAGGAGATATCATCGAGCAATTTGAAACACAGGCGGTTATTGCGGATACGGGTTGGCTGTCTATTTCCTTAATTGCAGAAAACAGCTTTAATTGTCGCGATACTTTACTTGACTCCGTTTATATTGAAGCCAGCCCACTAGCTAGTTTGGATTTGCCTTTGGATGATCAGATGGGCTGTGCTGCTCATACTGCAGCCTTTCAAAATACTTCTCAATTTGCCAATCTATTTGAATGGGATTTTGGGGATAATAATACCAGCTCTGTCACCTCACCCTCCCATTTATTTATGGATGCGGGCACTTATACAGTCCAATTGATTGCTCAGAATAGCAATGGCTGTCCATCAGATATCCTTTTTACAGAAATTGTTGTTCACCCCAATCCCATTAGCCAGTTCCAACTTCCTGAGGACCAAATTTGTGGCTTTGCTGATACGGTTTTTGTGACCAATGAATCTACAGGAGCGACGGATTATTGCTGGCTAAGCAGCAGCGGGATAAAGGATACCTTTTTTGAGCCTGCCTTTTTATTTCCAGACACAGGCAATTTTGAAATTACACTGATTAGTCAAAATATCTTTGAGTGTTTAGATACCTTTAGTCTAGACCTCCAACTGCTGCCTTCTCCCATTGCCGCTCTTGGCCAAAGTGATACAATGGGTTGTGAAGCCCTGCCTATCAGCTTTGATAATCAATCTACCTATGCCAATGGTTTTATCTGGGATTTTGGCGATGGCAATAGTACGGTCACCATCCCCAATCCTACTCACATAAATTCTGGGCGTAATCTCTGCCGTAGGTTGATGATTGAGA
>JBCBDH010000427.1:0-5933 GCA_038529855.1 Bacteroidota bacterium
CCTTCATAATTTTTAAATTGATCGGCTCCAAATGCTTTAAATACTATACTAATCTACCAGCAGCCTATTTGCGTTTAAAAAACAGACTACTCATCAGACCAGTCAATCAGTCTAATTATTAGGGATACGTAGATAATTCTACCGAATTATCTGGAAGTGAATAATTTTATAATTGATTACTCTCAAAGTCAAATAATAGAAATTGCCAGTATTTGACAAACAAATTCCAACACTGAATTTACAAATAAAAGTCGGATTACCAAAGATTTGACTTATCTATTATAAAGGCGCTCTCCGAAGAAATCCTATAAATAGCCAAACCACCACCTCAAAAACACTAACTACCCCCCATAATCCACCCCAAACTCCCGAATCCGATTCCGCCGATTCTCCAAACTCTGCAATACATAAGCCCATAATTCCTCATAGGGAATAATCTCGATCTCATGCGTTTGATTCGCCGTTTCCAGGGGGCTTTGTTGGAGCTTTTGCCAGTACTTGCGGGCATTGCGCTCCACTGCTTTGACGTGAAAATCGGAGCGGGGGATTTGGAGCAGCATTCGGATAAAGCAATTGCTGCGGTAGTGGGTGTCGGCTTGGAGGTAGCGGGAACAGTATTTTTCGATGGCTTCGATGCGGTTCATCACCTTGCCGTATTTATTTTGGAAGATGAGAAACAGGATGTGAATGATGAGGATGGGAATATTCATCCGTCGTTTTTCCATCGTATGTTTAGGGACCGTGTTTAGGAATTTGCCGAGACGGACTCTGCTGACGCGATGCTTAGCATTTTTGACTTCGATGTTGTGAACAACCGTGGCGTAGTGAATGTACATGCCGTAAATTTCCCATAGCTCTTTGGCAGAGGGGGGGAGGAATTTGTAGCGTGGCTGGTTGATGGCATGATAGTAAATCTCGATAGCTTCGCTAAAGTGTCTGGTATGAAGGGCCAGGATGAGTAGTAGCTCTTCGGTTTTGTACCAATTAAAGGTGCCTTTTACGGTGAGGTCCTTGCAGCGTTGGGCCACTAGTTTTCCATGATCAAAATCTTTGAGCTGGGTGTGGCAGGAAAGCTGGTTGTGCAAAAAGATGGAAATCGCGTGATTGGCAGAGTAAGGCTTTTGGTCAAAAAAGTAGATGGCTTCTATACAGGACTTGATGGTTTCTTGGTATTCATAATTGAGCATATAAGCCCAGGAGATGATGAGCCGCCCCATCAGGTGTAGGTGATAGCTTTTGTATTGCTCTAGTAGCGGTAGAATTTTTTCAGTATATTTCTTGGCCAAGTCGGCAGCCTTTCCATGATTGGATTCGCGATACTCAATGGTGATTTCCAAATACATTCGATGCACCTTATTTTCCGCCAACCAAACAGGCTCGTTATCCACAAAAATTTGATCGTAGTATCTGAATTTTCGTTTGTTGGCACCAACAGCGCCATAGTAGCCTCTAAGTACATTGGCGGCATCCAGTACCAACTCGGTCAACTCAAATTTGAGGGCCTTTTTCAAAATCTTTTTGGTCAGGTTAACCCCCACCCCTTTGGCGCGTTGAGCCAATAGCAATTTGGCAGCTGCCCATTCTTTGTAAATAGTCAGGTAGGCTTTTTGATAATCGGTGTAGGAAGCCTTTTTGATGTCAATAAAAAAGACCGTGTTGAGCATTCGATAACGCAGCTCACTTTTGAGATTTTGGAATTGCTTATTTCGAGCATCTAGCCCCAATGCCGCTGCCGCCTCTTCATCGGTATCAAATCGCCCTTCCAAAATACCCGTGTACAAGCGCGATAACTTATCTCCCTTATTGAATGAATTGTCCCCAATCACATTGATAGACTTGACTTTTGACTTAGAGACCAAGTGTATCATTTCTTTTAAACCTTCCATACAGCTTTACGTTTAATATCGAGTTTCAGAATAAAATCTAACGCCTATGGTTACTTGAGCCTTGGTATCACACTTAGACAAAATATTGATTTTCAATAATTTACCAATTGTATCTCTAAAGATACGGTAAAAAAAAGGGCAGGAAATCGAGTATTTTTGTCCGTGTAAGCGAGACCAGATAGCCATAATTTTGGAGCATATTATTTAATTCTAAAACTCCTAAGCTATGACTACCATGCTCTTTTACTTGCTAATGGCATTTGGCCAACTTGTTTATCCGGTAGACTCTGAGAATGTTATTCCGCCAGGCTATGATCCGCCGATCCACGCTGAAGATGAGATCATCATTGAGGATCAATTGGGAGGAATATAGGTTACTGCTAATCTGGGATTATTCCGATAAGGAATTTAATTACAGCTTCTCTTATGATTAAAGAGAATAACACAGCTAGCACCATTTTGTTGTGATGAATACTAAAACAGACATTGCTAATACTTTGAAATTAATCCAACTAAATCTTTAAATAATGGCGCTTCCACAGCGGACGATGAATCCAAGGATAGCAACACAGGCAAGCCGAAAAAGAGCCTCCAACACTATTTTGGTAGCTGTTCGTTTTGGAAGACCCTCGGAAAAATGTATCAATTTTGGCATCTGCAGTGTGAAGATGATTACCCAGGAATTTACGGCTCGTCCCAACACCTGTCAGGCACTGCTCACACAGAAAAATGGTTGGATTTACTTGATTATTGACAGGGCACTATTGAACGAGAAGCTATACCGCCAGCACCTCGAAACTGGTTGGTTTAGAATTGACGAAAATTACACACTTTGCAAAAAGACATGCCAATCCATTGGTATTCATGAATTTACATTCAAACCTGGCTACTATAAAGTAGATTTTGAACAGGATTCGATTCGCGTAGCTTTCAACTAATATCTGATTTCGTTTAGTACAATTTGTTCTCCTACTCAGGTAGAGGGATCGGCTTATTCCCCTGCTCACATCTGACGATGTAATAGAGGTGATCAGGCTTTGCTATGACCAAAACAACATCTTAATAATGACCGATAATTTGCGTGTCCAGCAGTTGATCGACTGGCTGTTCGACTTTAGTAATAATCGCATCAATTACCGTCTCATGGATGAGCGGCGTTCCATTCCTCCACATGTTATTCTGGAGTTTGGCAATCACGGAATCTTTGGATTACAAGTCCCCAAAGATTATGATGGCCAGGGCTTTAGCAATTCAGAAGCATTGGATATCTATGCTTATTTGGGAATGATGAATGTCACCCTAGCTGCCTTTATTGGTCAGAACAATAGCCTTGGCATACGCCCTATTGTTGACTTTGGTAGCGAACAGCAAAAGAGTCGTTATCTGGCAGATTTGGCCACGGGAAGGAAATTGGCCAGCTATGCCCTGACCGAACCTCATGCTGGCTCTTTTCCCAATAACATGCGTGGGTGTATTAAAACTAATACTTCTCAACAATACGTACTACAGGCTGAAAAGATATATATCGGCAATATTGGCTGGTCTAGCGTAGTTGCTGTATTTACCAAACACATTACCGCTAATGGAAAACCTGGTGGTTTTACCGCTTGCTTGCTGGATACCGACAAGAAAGGCATCAAAATTGGGCCAGAGCATCTAACCATGGGGCTCAAATCTGCTATCCAAAACAGGGTCCTATTTGATCAGGTCCAGGTTCAGGAAGAAGAAATCCTGGGGCAGGTAGGGCAATCTTACAAAATCAGCCATCAAGCGATGCAAATGAGCAGGATGGTTATTGGAGCCATCTCAGTAGGCGCCATGAAAAGATGTCTGTTTCTAATGAATCGCTACGCCAACCGCCGCCGAATCGCAACAGGTACAATGGCCGCTCATCCCGAAATTAGGTACCAACTCAGTGAAGCGATGCATAAGATTCGCACCATTGATTGTATGGTCAAATTCCTGGGGCAAAGACTGGATCAAGGTATCTCCACAGCTGACGAGGTATTTATGATCATCAAGATTATGGGTTCTGAATTCCTGTGGCAAACGGTTGACCGCGCCCTTCAGATACTTGGGGGAAGAGGTTATATGGAAAATAATGTCATTTCCAGCTTCTTGAGAGATGCCCGCGTCTTGCGCATCTTCGAAGGCCCTACCGAAACCCTCCACTACTTCATCGGCTACCTCTTTCCACAGAAAAAATTGCTGCAATTCCTGATCAAGGATGTAAATAATGAAGCACTGGCCAATCGCCTACGCGCCACCCATGAAGAGCTAAAAGACCGATCCAAGCAATTGACCAATTTAACTAAAACAGAACAAACCGCACTGCTACACAGCAGAATGGGGATGATCCTCTCTTGGGCCTGCGTAGTGGGAATCTTACAGTACGAATCGCAAAAGACAGCCTCTTCTAATCTGAGATCAACACTGGCCTGGGCCAATTATCAACTCGAACAAACCATTGCGGTAGGTATGAGTCAGGATTACGCCAGCACCCTAATTCCACAGAACGCTTTCGACAACAGTTTAGCTGCCTTTGACCGAATTGATCTGGAACAAAAACTAGAAGATGAAATCTGGCAGATCGACCCCTATCTGGCCAATGCATTTGATAAAAATGCAGCGCATTTACTGCTTCAAAATACTTAAGCGATTAACCGCTATTTCCAACTCGTGTAAATACAAACCAATGGTTTCTAAAACAAAAAAGATACAAAGTCAACTCATTACTTCTTTCCAACGATTTGCCTGGAAGTATTTACTTCCCAAAGATATTGTCGATGAAATGCACGAGGCAGCCGCTGGTTTTGACGAAAAGCACGGAACACAAACCAATGGCGTGGAAACCATCGTAACTGGCAATGATAAATTTCAATACTATGCCGTCCCACAGCAATTTGCCCATACTATTTTTGAGGGATTAGGCATTCGATACGAATCTTACAGCTTCATAGATATTGGATCTGGGAAGGGGAGAATTGCGATGATCGCTTCTTCCTTTCCATTTAAAAAAGTAGTGGGCGTAGAACTGCTTCCCCAGTTCCACCAGATCGCCCAATCAAATTTCCAAAAGTACCAAGTACAAAATCAATTGGCAGCTCCCGTCGATTTCATCTGCATGGATGCCATTGATTACACCGCTCAACTCCAACTAGACAGTGATGCCATCTTTTTCTTTTTTCACCCCTTCCAAGCCAATACCCTAAAAAAGTTTTTGGATCAGGTCCAAAAAAATGATCGGGACGGGCAGCATAATATCTTGCTGGTTTATTGTGGAGGGATGGGCATGAGCTTTGGCGGTTTTGATGAATACCTCCCCGTACTCAATGAATCCTTTCACTGCCTCGATATTAGACTAGTGGGTAAGACCCCCAAATTGACAACAGCAGATATCAAAGACTTTGTAAAACTCGCTCCTGGCAGATGGCTCAAAGGCTCCAAACTCAGCCAGGAAATCTGGAAGCAATTTCCCGAAGACATCAAAAAAGCGATTAAGTCCTACGAGCAAGATGCCAATCAGGTGACGACCATCTTGCGCTACCTAAACGACTTAATCGAGCTACCCCTCTTCTACAAGCATCTCCAAGAGAAAAATCTACTCAGTAAAGCACTCAGCAAATGGGGAGCGCAAGTGAGCAAAATGGAAGATAGAAAAGCACTCAATCGACTCGTGCTCAATGAGGCTTTCCCCAATGCGATCCGATTTTATTTAACCATACCAGTTGCTGTTCACAGCAACCAGTCTACCCAATAATCACCATTAAACCTCTTGATTCAACTATTCGCAAACAAGACATTCATTATGAACAGATTTTTACTCCTATTGGGGCTCTATTTTTTGATGCCCCAATTCAGCCAAGCCCAGCACAGTGTAGCCAGACAATGGAACGAAGCCCTCTTGCAAGCTATCCGCAATGATTTCGCCCGTCCAACGGTTCACGCCAGAAACCTCCTGCATACCTCCGTCGCTACATCATCTGGCATGGGAAGACCTTCAAAATCGAAGGTGTAATTACCAACGGTATTCCCCAGAAAATAGGG
>JBCBDH010000428.1:0-5933 GCA_038529855.1 Bacteroidota bacterium
GGAAAGTCGCTGATGTCGCGAGTGATCTTATTAAAGCCTTCCTCCAAGCGAATCCGATTGGACAGCAATTGTCGGCCATTCATGGCGATCAAACTCAACTGTGCTTCTACCGCCCGATTACTGCTGATTGTCAGATTGACATCATAAATAGCAGGATTGGGGTAGAGCTTGATGGGGCCAACTGGCTCATTTGGTAAAGCGATGGCAACGATATTGGAATATTCACTTCTGCCGTCAATATCTACTTGTCGCAATCGATAGTAAGAAATACCAGGCAGCGGGTCCTCATCATAAGTTTGATAGCGCTGCTCCGTAGCAGATCGCCCAGCGGCTTCAAGGGTTTCTAATAACTCAAAATCTCGACTATCTGCGCTCCGCTCTACCTCAAAGAAATCACTATCAATCTCCTGAGCCGTTGTCCAATCAATTTGCACCACTTCCTCGTCTACCAAGGTCGCACTAAAAGCACTGAGCGAAACGGGCAGGGCAATTTCCTGATAACACTCTGGAGCAACCACATAATTGGTATTAATGATTGGAAGCTTCATCGAAATAAACTGATCAAAGCGCGTGGCCACCAAGGCTTCATCACTCGCTCCCAACCAATCCTGCAATAAGCTCGTATACACCTGCCGATAATCAAACTGCTGGTATTGCAATTGGTCGCCGTCCAAATCATTTAGATTGACATTGGTACCTGAGATGCCTGGTTCTACTGATTTACCAAAAAGCATCATGGGAGCCAATGTACCGTGGTCGGTTCCTTCATTTCCATTTTCAAAAGGGGTACGGCCAAATTCGGAGAAGGTCGCCGTTAGTATCTTATCATCAATACCCAATGCCTCAATATCATCGAGGAAGGCTTTGACGGATTGGGAGATTTGTAGCATCAATTGGGCATGCGTCCCCTGGCTGGGATCGCCACTCAGGATTTGCTGCGTATGGGTATCAAAGCCACCAATATTGAGCAGATAAATTTTTGTGCGACAGCCTCCCTCAATCAGTCGCGCCACCGTTTTGAGTTGATTGGCGAGATTGTAGTTAGGGTAGGTCAGTGCATTTTGTCCTTGATTGAAAACCGTTGTGATGCGCTCGGCATAATTGCTGACGCTGTTTTCGATATTCATGATATACTGTAGCTCATCGCCATATTCTGATTCGGGAATCGTCTGAAGGGCGGGGCCACCTAGTTCGGAAACGACATTATAAAATCCACTGAGGTTTTGATTGCTCAGGTTGATGCCCGTGCTGTGTTCACCACCAGTGTAAAAACCAATCGAAGGCTTGGAATTACCCAATTGGATACCCAATGGATCAGGCATCAGATTGGAGGGATTTCCCGCTAGGCCAGGAAAGGTGTAATCCAAATAACGACCCATCCATCCTGTTCCCAGATTATTATAAGCCGTAGTCCCATCTCCCCCTGTCATCCAAAGGTCCGTGGACTTAAAATGGGAGCCATTTTGATCGGTATAGGCCACTCCTTGAACAAGCCGTACTTTACCTTGATCGTAGAGGTCCTTGACTTCTACCATAGAAGGATGCAGACCAATTTGATCAGCGAGCGGAAGGCTACTGTCCAAAGAGATGTACTTTCCCAAACCCTGGTTGCTGATACCAATGGTTGGACGCATATTTCGATAGACGTCGTATTGCTCGATGGGGACAAGGGTATTCAAGCCGTCGTTACCACCAGATAGTTGAATCAAAACCAACACGCGTTCGCCGATGCCATCGCAGTTAAAGGCACTGATCATTCTGGGGCTGGCAAAAGTATGAATAGGAAGCCCATTGAGCAGCAGTGGACTGATGGCTGCTGGGGCGGATAATTTTAGAAATTTTCTTCTTTTCATCAAATTAGCATTGATTGATAGCGAATAGAGAATTCATTTAGAACACCTGATACTCAGGAGAATACATAATGGCGATCACCAAGTTTTCCAATGGGATGCGAACTTCGGTGGCATCGCCTGTCAGTTCGTAAGCCTCCCACTCATAGGTCCAATCGGCGGCGGGGAGGCCATCCAAAAAGGCATCATTGAGGAAATAATTGAATCGCTCTGCATCTGGAGAATCGACCAGCATATAGTCGAGTAGTTCTTGTACCAGGATATCGGCCAGCAGCGGATTGGAAATATGTTCACTTTGTTCGATGAAGTGGACAATGTCCAATTGTACGCCTGCGAGTGTTCCACCACTCAGTATTTTTCTGCCAGTCAGCAGCATACGCGGGAGTGTGTAGCGAGCAATGATGGTGGTGGCATTAAACCAATTGCGATTGTATTCTGGTTCTTGGAAATAGGCGGGGTAGCCTGCGACCACAGCGGGGTAAAAGATGCTGAATCCAGCCTGTGGGAAAAAGACATTATTGATGGAGAAACGGTAGAAGCCATCGTAGTGGTCAACGGGATTTTGGACGGGGTCAGGGATGTCGATTTTGAAAAAGCTCATGGCTCCATGCAGGAGTTCCAATGGCGATTTGATCAAGCTGCCAAATACCTGATCCTTGGCAACACTGTCATCCGCATCATAAAAATGCTCGCTGCGCAAAAGCCTTTTTAAGATATAAGTCAGACTAAATTGGTTGGCAATAAACAAATCTGCTAGTGGAATAATAAAATCTTGCTCGACTTCATCACTGATGTAGCGACTTACAAAAAAGCGATACAACTTTCGACAGAGCGCTCGCGCTGTTTCTGGCTGATCAAAAATCATATCGATAAACTCGCTTAGCTCGTCAAACATGCCTGCTGCCGAACCCGCACCAAAGATGTTTTTATTTTGAAAAGCAGCACTAAAGGTTTTTTTGCCCGTATCGTGCTGATTGAAATTGGCATAACCGCTGGGAATACCCGTATCGTCATCAATCACATCTCCACGGCGAGCGCGTTTAAAGCCTGTTAGTACCCTGGCCGCAGCAGCTACATCATCTTCCGTATAGTTGGTATAATCCCCAGGGCCAATTTGAGGTCCCTTACCGATAGTAAACAACTCCAAATACTCCCTTGCAAAATTTTCATTGGGATTGTCTTTATTGTTGAGGGTATTGTCCAAATACCTGAGCATACTATTGTCCACAACAATCTTTTCGGCTAGCTCCCGATAATTGCCGATGGCATAATGACGTAGCAATTGTAAATAGTCAAAATACTCTCTATTATCTATAGCATTGGCGGAGACGACAAAATTGGTGTGCAAAAAGAACATCATCTTATGGCCGATGGTCGGATCCAACAGCGCTTCATGGGTCCACCAAGACCGAACATAATGTCGAAGTTTGAAGCCAGCGGAGGTAGGAGGGCTTCCCGAGTTGATCCAGTGTTCTCCCGTTTCGGGATCGATGGGTTCGGGAATACTGGGAAGACTGACTTTGACCAAGTCCGTGACGGCCTGGTAAACGGTTTTTCCCGTGAATTCGTCAATGCGTTCCCGACTGACATTGTAGGAGCAACGCCGAAGTAGATGAGCAGCTTCCTGCCTACTCAGCGTTCCTGATTTAGGAGCTAAAGACGCCATTTGTTGAGGATTTAATCATTGGGGACATACCCACGTTGGCTTACAGATCAATCAATCTGTAAAAATATAAAAAAACTATCTGTTGTCATCGAATAGGGCAGTACAATACTGTTTTGAGTATCGTAGAAAGGACAAATCAAATATTAAAAGAAAAGGCCGAAATTCAAAATATTTAGGAATAAGAAATAAATTAATTTCCATTGTATATCTGTAAGCATTGTGTAACAATATTTTGCTTTGCCTTTCGATTTTATAGTGCGACAATTGCGGGGAAGAAAAGATCATTTGGCACCTTCAGCGATAAAGCCTACTTTGGATTCAAATACCAAGACCATGAAGCAAACCCTAGCTCGCATCGCGCTCGTCGTCAAAGACTACGATGAAGCCATTGCCTTCTACACCCAAAAACTCCATTTTACCCTAATCGAAGACACCACCCTGAGCGCCACCAAACGCTGGGTCGTCGTCGCCCCTCCTGGCTCTGATGGCTGCTGCCTGCTCCTCGCCAAAGCCGCCAATGAAGAACAGGCCAGTAGGATTGGAAACCAAACAGGTGGCCGCGTATTCTTATTTCTATTTACAGATGATTTTGATCGAGATTATGCCAATTTACTCGCTCAGCAAGTGACCATCGCTCGGCCACCTATGGTAGAGTCTTATGGCAAAGTAGCCGTTTTTGAAGATTTGTATGGCAACAAATGGGATTTGATCCAACCCGCTTAGTCGGCTACGACCATAAACTTATTTTTCTTTCCATTTTCTACCATAATGTACTTTCCATGCAGCAGCGCCTCTGCGCCTAATGTAGCATCGTGCTGACTGATTTTGACCTTATTGATCGAAATGGCATTGCCCTTAATGGCTCGACGAGCATCGCCTTTAGAAGCGACAATTTGCGTAGCTTCCGCCAAAAAGTCGACGATATTAAGCCCATTAGCGATTTGATCTCTGGTGATTTCAAAGCTGGGAATTTCGTCGGCAACCATAGATAAGGCTTGTTCATCCAAAGCATGGAGGGTCTCCTCACTGGCTCTGCGATTAAAGATCAATTCAGATACCCGCATGGCCGTTTCATAATCTGCATCAGAATGTACCCGACGCGTCAGTTCTTCGGCAAGTAGGCGCTTTCGGGTTTGTGGATCTTCTGCATATTTTTTTTCCATTGCCAATACTTCCTCTTTGCTACGCAGGGTGAAGTAGCGGGTAAAGGCGGGGATATCGGCATCGTCAGCATTGATCCAGAATTGGTAGAACTTATAGGGGGAGGTCATATTGGAATCGAGCCAAATATTACCTTCTTCGGATTTGCCAAATTTCTTTCCATCTGATTTGGTCAGTAGGGGAGTGGTAACGGCATAGGCATGGCCGCCTAGATTTTTGCGGATAAATTCCGTTCCAGAAGTGATGTTCCCCCATTGATCGGAACCGCCCATCTGAATGCGACAGCCATGCTGCTGGTACAGACATTGGTAGTCGTAGGCTTGTAGTAATTGGTAGCTGAATTCGGTGAAGGAAATACCCGTTTCGATGCGCTTTTTTACGGATTCTTTGGAAGCCATATAATTAACCGTTAGGGTCTTTCCTACATCGCGCAAAAAGTGAAGCACATTCATTTCTTTGTAGAAATCCAGATTGTTGACCATCAGTGCTGGATTACCTTCGCAGTCAAAGTCCAAAAACTTTCTCGCTTGTTCTGCCTGAAATTGCAAATTGTAGTCGAGTTCTTCGTAGGATTTGAGTTGTCTTTCTTTGTCCTTTCCAGAGGGGTCGCCAATGCGTCCTGTTCCTCCGCCCATTAATATGATGGGCTGGTGGCCACTCAGCTGGAAGATTTTGAGCAGCATCAATTGGACATAATTACCGATGGTCATGGAGGGTGCGGTGGGGTCAAAACCGATGTAGCCGACGGCTTTGCCTTTGGCTAGTTCAGCTTCGATGCCTGGAGTCATCTGATGGAGCATTCCTCTCCATTGGAGTTCTTCGAGAAAGTTCATTGGTAGCTTTGTTGTCGATTTGCAAAAAACGCTGCAAAGGTAATTAAATTTTGAATGTATTGCTTAGGGGGTGGAACGCCAAAAAATTGAAATAAGTTCTTAGCTTTGCCTCCTGCACGTTTGCCGATTATGAATTTAGCTTATTTCATCGCCAGAAAGGTCGCCTTAGCCAATCGGAAATCCTTTTCGCGGCTTATCATTCGCATTGCGATTGCTGCCATTGCCTTGAGTGTGGCGGTGATGATTATTGCTACCGCCTTAATTTCAGGCTTTAAGAATCAGATCAGCGAAAAAATCTTTGGCTTTTGGGGACATATTCACATTACCAGTACTACTGTGACTCGCACCTTTGAGGCCGCTCCCATTCCCCTCAATCAGAGCTTTTATCCCCATATGGATACCATTGGAGGAATTGATTATTTG
>JBCBDH010000429.1:0-5928 GCA_038529855.1 Bacteroidota bacterium
CCACCTCTGCTGCAATGGTCAGGGTGGCACTTTCTTTATTATCTGCAGCCTTCAGTTCCCGCCGTACTGCCGCTTCCAGGGCCCTAAAGGGAATTTCATTTCCATTGATCGAATATTCGCCCTTTTTATTAATCGAAACCAAGGCTACAGAAGTAGGAGCCACTGTTTTGGAGTCAGATTCTGGCAGATCAAAGGGTTCTACTTTGACGAAATTGGCCGTCAGCATAAAAAAGATCAAGAGCAGAAAAATAATGTCGGTTAGTGAAGACATACTGAATTCTGCACTTACCTTATTTCTTTTAGCTAATCCCATAAATTATGATTAGGATGTTGGAAATCAGCCCCAATCTTACATAGAGGGCTCTTGTAGTAAGTCCATAAATTCCACCGTAGTCCGTTCCATTTCGTAAACGACCTTTTCGATATTGGCCACTAATAGATTATAGCCTACAAAGGCAAAAATACCAATCGCCAAACCAAAAGCTGTTGTAATCAAGGCTTGATAGATACCACCTGCCAATTCAGCAGGACCTACGTTTTCAGCAGTTGCCATTTGGTAAAAAGCCAGGATCATCCCCGTTACTGTACCAAAAAAGCCAATCATTGGAGCAGCACCCGCAATACTAGCGAGGCGAGATAGGTTTTTCTCCAATTTAAAGATTTCTAGATTGCCGACATTTTCGATAGCGGCATCAATATCGCGAAGTGGTTTTCCGATACGCAGTAAGCCTTTTTCAACCATTCTTGCCACAGGTGTATCAGTGGTCCGACAGAGGGCTTTTGCTGCTTCGATATTACCAGCAGCTACATTAGCGCGGATATTATTCATAAAGTTTTCATCGATTTTACCTGCCCGTCTAATCGTCAGCAAGCGCTCGACAAAGATGTATAGTGCAATCAGAGAAAGGACTAGCAAGATGGCGACGATGATGACCCCAAGGATGCCTCCTGACAAAATCAGATCAAGCAAACTTTGGCGGCCGACCCCTTCTTCATCGGCAGCTTGAAATAGTAATAATGTGTTCCAAGACATGAGTATGATTTTTTAGTTTTTCCAGTTTTGTTTTAGCAAAAATAGACCTTACGCCTAAAGAAACGTATCCAAAGGCTGCAAATTATCAATTGAACATTTAAAATGAAAGTTTTTTGCCCAATAATAAGTATCAAAGCCCAAGCCCAGCGTCTTTCTATTGATTTTATGCAGCTAAAAGTAATATATTCAGGTAATTATGAACGATAAAATCCTTCAATATTATAATGACTTGGCAGAGCAATACGATGAAGATCGCTTTAGTCACTCCTATGGAAAGTACATCGACCAGCAGGAAAGACAGCTTTTGCAAGGCTTGTTAAGCCAAACAAAAAAAGAAGCCGTATTGGATATGGCTTGCGGAACAGGGCGCTTTTTGGATATGGCGAGTTATGGCATAGATATTAGTCCAAAGATGATTGAAGTGGCCCAGAGGAAATACCCCAACAAACAGCTTTCCGTACAAGAGGCCAGTCAAACCCATTTTCCCAATGCTTCCTTTTCTACCATCTTTTCCTTTCATTTAATGATGCACCTGGACAAACAGCAATGCTTTTCCATTATTGATGAGGCGCATCGACTTTTGAAGCCTAATGGTCGACTCATCTTTGATATCCCTTCCAGAGCACGCAGACAGCTCATGGGGTATCAATACGAGGGTTGGCATGGGAGTTTGGATTTTTTTCCCAAAGAGATGATACAATATCGTCCTGATCATTGGAAAGTAGTCGCTTACCAAGGGATTGCTTTTTTTCCCATTCATAGGTTTCCCCATGGTATGCGCAAGTCCTTAATCCCACTAGATACCTTGCTTTGTCAATCAATTTTTAAAAAATGGGCCTCCTATTTGGTCTTTACGCTTGAAAAGAAATGAATAATTGGCGCAGCTATATTCCCTCTTCGCTTAAACTTCGTATTCGCCTTATTCGACGTCAGATTAGCGATCGCCAAAAAGGCTTCACTAGACAATTTGCCCAAAAACAAATCTCCGCTCCTCCCCTAGCTCATCAAGTCTTCTTAGAACAGCCCATTCGCCCTTCAGCATTGGTTGAAAATAAAATCCATAATCTGCATACAGGAGCTCAGCGGATTGCTGAATTTCACCTACAAGCTGGCCAAATCTTCTCCTTTTGGCGAGCCATTGGCCCTGCTACCGCCCAAAATGGTTTTAAAAAAGGACGCAATATTCTTTCTGGACAATTATCCGCTGACTATGGTGGTGGGCTTTGCCAATTATCAGGTATGATCTATTACTTGTCTTTACGATATGGGCTTGAAATTGTAGAACGTCATGCCCACTCCATTGATATTTATACGGATGAAAGTCGATATACGCCTTTGGGGACAGATGCCGCAGTGGTCTATGCTTATAAAGATTTAAGAATACGCAACAATCAATTGGGGCCCATTAGATTTGTCTTTACAATAAGCCCACAAAAAATCGTTTTGGCCCTACAATCCAGTCAGGTGATGAGTCCACAAAAATTAAGCTTTCAACAAAAGCAGAACCACTTGTACAAGGAGGTTTTTATTCGCAACCAGAAGCAAGTTCTACTGGGGCATTCCAAATATAAACTATCGTGAATCACCCAGCTTTAGGGTAAAATATATCAAAGTCCAACAAGCTGCGCTATAGATTTGACTATCTAAAATTTATGTACTAATTTCCCTGTCATGAACACACGGCCTAATATTCTGTATGTGGATGATGAGCAGGATAATCTCCTGGCTTTTAAAGCGGTGTTCAGAAGACAGTTTCAAATCTATACCGCCATCAGTGGTTTTGAAGCGATTCAATTGCTCAAAGACCAGCCCATTGATTTGATCATTAGCGATCAGCGAATGCCCAAGATGACGGGCTTGGAATTTTTTGAACACATTATTCCCAATCATCCCAATGTAGTCCGTATGGTTATTACAGGCTACAGTGAGATGGGACCAATTCTAGAAGCCGTCAAGCAGGGACTCATCAGCCATTACCTCACCAAACCTTGGAATGTGGAAGAATTGCGCAAAATCATCGAAGGTGCATTGGAGACAGCATAAGGCTAATGGGTGATGCCCCTCCCAGAGCGGAAGAGGCATCGAGAAAAAATTGAACTTAAACCCTATCACTAATTTTTCATCAAGCGATAGCTTTGTATGGCATCTTTATCCAGGATGCTCAAGATGTATTGACCAGCAGGAAGATCGCTCACATCCAGGGGTATTTGATGCTGACCTGTTGCCAATTGCGCAGTCCATTGACTCAATTGTCGGCCTTGCATATCGCTTATGCCAATTTGTACGGGTCCTGTACTCAATCGCTCTAGCACTAAATGTATGGGTCCATTTGTTGGGTTGGGGGAAAGCTGAATCAATTCAGTACTTGGTTTTGGGGCCTGTATGTTGGTGGTCATAATCTCAATTTCAGGATTGTAAGCTATGGATTTACTTCTATCGATGGGAAAGACGCTAGGAGGAATACCTGGAACAATTGACTCTACCTCTCCTTCTGTGTAAGTAATGGTCATGGCTGGATCAGCTTGGCCAGGGATGTACCAACTGTAAGTAGTGATTTGGAGTTTGGTCAATCCAATAACGCCGCTGGTATTGATGCTATCCGTTCTGCTAGTGATCGTCCTTACTCTTATGGCATTGCTATAGTCTGCTGTTGGCATTTTTAGCGTACCAGCCGCATCTACCTCAATGATTTGTTCGCCATTGGTATAAGTCGTTCCTGCAATGCTTTCAGAAAATCCAGCAAAGGCATCATTAATAGGCTGCCCAATGCTTATTCCCGTGCGCAGAACCAACTGTGGATCAATGGTCATAAAAGTAAAGACCCCAGCTGTTTCCCCACCTAAATATTCCAGGCTTTGGCCCTCTTTTTTGTAATAACTGTAAACGGTCGTCCCCATTCCAACACCTGATACGACCGCCAAATTTGCTTCTGGAAACTGATCGGCATGAGGCGTACTGCTAGCTGTGGCAAAAGTAGCGCTGGTTGGGGCAATACCCGTCATGGCTTGGAGATTGGTAAAATCCCAAATGACATTGGTGCCAGCGGGTCCCTCATCTATTCCTGTCGTATCTCCAACCTGGGTCACAATGACGTCACCAACTGCTGGCATGACGCTGTTAGGTAGGGTTTGAGCTTTTGAGCTTTGGCTATTCAATGCAAATAGTACACAAAAGATAAATAGGGTAATATTTTTCATGTCTTTGGTTTTTAAAGGATCAAATTAAAAATAAAATTAGGGGGTATTTTTGACCTTTACCCAACTAATTAGTTATAGCTCAGTAAAGGTCAACTCGTCTAGGAAATGAGGCTGTTTGTTTAAAGCTTGTAGGCAATGCCTACGTTCAAATAACCAAGGCCATAACCCAATTCTGCATAGGCTGCCAATTGTTCAGTGAAGTAGTACTTCGCCCCAACTACTGCGCCCAAGAGTACGTGGTTGCTATTGTAGTTGACAAAAAGGTCGTCATTGGAGCTAAATCTTAAGAAGTACATGCCTAGCGTTAATCCACCATAAACATCAAAATTGTCGATGCTGATAAAGTCAGGGTGATACAAGGCTCTGGCAGCCAACATCGTGTAGCGATACTTCCAGTTGTAGCGAAAACCTACTGAGCCATAATCGTAAGTAGCTGATTTATAGCCAATTTGTCCACCAATACCCAAATAGCCAGGACCGATTTTTTCCTTATAAGCCTTCTCAAAGGCAGCGCTTATAATAGGGGTTTGGGAGGAATAGGTATTGGCATAACCGCCCAGTCCAATCCCTACTTGGGCCACCATTGTTTGGTTATTAAAGGTCGTTTTGCTTGGAGTGCTATCTGAGGATTGCGCCTGTGTATTTAGGGCGCCAAAGATCAGTAGTGCAAAAGAGAGGGTCAGTTGAAATAGGATCTTTTTCATCATTTAAGGGTTTAAAAGGAGTTAAAGAGGGTTATAGGTATGTTTTGAAAATAAGTTCTAAATGGGTGGGAACGCCCCAGGGGAAGTCCCCACCTGCATGTACAATCTCCGTTCAATTTATTCTTTTCAGCCCCTTTGGGCTTTAGCGCATATTAGGTCTTAAGGGGTAGATTGTTCATTTTTGGTTTTTCGTTGAATTCTTCTGTTGTTTATTGAATTCGATCACAAAATTAGGGGGGAAGAGGGCTTGAGGAAAAGCGGAAGGAGTGAAGTGGGCAATTGGTGAAGTGAGTTGGAAATCGCGTGTAGGGATAGATAAGGCCATGCGAAGAGGGAGAAGCCCAAATAGGGCAATGGAAGGACAAACAACTAGTCTGAGCACTCATCCAACAGCCCTGGACAAATGAAGTGAAATGGGAAAATCGTGTAGTGAAATGAGAAAAGGGCTTAAAAAAGGGCTGTTTTAGGGTAGTGAATGGGCTGCTGCCTGAGTCGCCAATTGCTAATTTCTTAGTATTTTGAGTGACTTATTGATCGAGTGTGTCCAATGAAAAATGTTTACATCCTCTTCTTTTTTGTCCTCTTCCATACCTCCTTTGCACAGGAGCGGGGCAATCTGTTTATTCGCAACTATAGCCTAAACGACTACGAGGGACATGCCCAAATAGATGAGGTCATTATTGTCTTGAACAACGGCAAAGTTTTGGGCTTGATCACCATGTAATACGAGCCTTAGAAAGTGGATGGGATGATAAGGTTTGGGTAGGGGGTAAAAACACCCTAGGCTATATTCAAAAAATGCCTTCCCAAGAATTTAAATTTCACACGCTCAGCGATAAAATTGACAGCATCCATCAAAACTTTGGGGTGGTTTGGCATATCCATCAAGATGGCCAAAAGGTCTATTTCTTTAGCAACCCTACCCTATTTATTTGGGAAGCAGATACGATGAGCTATATTGATTTAGATCGATCTTATTATCGCAGCTTTTTAA
>JBCBDH010000430.1:0-5926 GCA_038529855.1 Bacteroidota bacterium
ATGTAAGGACTGATATCCACTACAAAATCAGGATCAAAATTTCGATCTTGGATATAGTGATAAAGGGCTTTGGGGCGCCAGCGTTCTAGTGGGGTTCCTTGATCATTGGGAATGACGACTTTGGCTAAACCCGCAACAAAGCAGGCATCAGAAACCAATTTGGCAGCACGGCCATGATCGGGGTGGCGATCACTGAGGGCATTGGCTAGTATGATTTCGGGTTGGTACTTGCGAATAACACGGGCGATTTTGACGAGATTTTCGCGACTATGGGTAAAAAAGCCATCGGGCATTTGTAGGTTGTCGCGAAATTGGGCACCCATTAATTTAGCAGCATCTGCGGATTCTTCGTAGCGAAGGGCAACCGAGCCTCTGGTTCCCAATTCTCCTTCCGTTAGGTCGATCAGTCCCACTGTTTTACCCATAGCGATATGCCGCAGTAAAGTCCCACTACAGCTCAGTTCGACATCATCGGGATGTGCCCCAATGGCCAATATATCTACTTTCATGTTATTCGTTTGTTTTGATCTTTGCACTTCGTGCATTTAGCCCTTCAATAATTTTTTGATGGCTTTTTTTACTTTTCCAGCAGTGGGATTGGTAAAGGTATAAAAGTAGTCGATAACCTTTCCTTCCTTGTCTACCAGGTATTTGTGAAAATTCCAACGAGGCGAGGAAGAAACTTGGCCATTTTCGGATTTGGAGGACAAGAAACGATACAGCGGATGTACCTTTTTACCCTTGACGTGTACTTTATCAAAAATAGGGAAAGAGGATTGGTAATTAAGGGTACAAAACTCTTGAATGGCCTGTCCATCTAGTGGTTCCTGCCCAGCAAAGTCATTGGAGGGAAAGGCTAGAATTTCAAAACCTTCCTCGCGAAATTCCTTGTACAGTTCTTCCAAACCATCCAGCTGTGGGGTAAAACCACATTTAGAAGCCGTGTTGACAATCATCAATACCTTTCCTTCATAATCGGACAGCGATACAGGCTCGCCTTTTACATTATTGACCGTAAACTGATGGATGCTTTTTGATGTCGTGGTAGCCATATTTGAGCGTTTTGATTCACTACATAAACCAACGAGGGGAAAAATAGTTTTATTGAATCAACTGGGATCAATTAAATCCAATTCTAAAGACAATGGGGGTCAAACGCAGCGCCCATTCTGAGTGTTCTCCTTCCTCCCCATCCTGATAATGTCCCCCCGTCAGTCGTGCGCCCAACTTAAATCGATTTTTCCCCAAATAAAAAGGCTGGACAAAAAAGCCCCTAAAACTAGCGATAGCAAAATCATTGTGATCATCTCCAAAATGACTGAGTCGAGCCACCCTAAGTCCCATTTCAATGATCTTACGACGTGGCGAACGATAAGTGGCCAGGGCACTAAAGCTCAGTAATTCTATCAAGGATTCGCCTCCTCGCCCACGACCTCCAGGTTCTCGCGTCAGGCTGTGATTGGTAGAAAAATGGGGGCCGGCAACAATGGTATAATTGGTAAAGCTAAAACCAAAACCTACACCAATTCCCACCGCCCAACGTTTGCTGAGTAAGTAGTAGATATTAGATTGTAGTTTGAGCAGTTCTAAATTCAGGGTGAGTTTAAATTTTCTGACCTGATCGGGCGTAGGATCTTTCCAACTCTGAATAGTAGAATCATTAGACATGGGCATGACTAATTCGTTAGCTGAAATAAAGGTATTGAGACAAAGACTGAAAAGCCCGATGAGGAATATACTGACAATAGATGGAGTAGACATAGCTATTTGTTTTGGTCTTGCACACTACTACTTATTGCACAAGGCTCCATAAAGGTAACCAATCCCCTGAGGTTTACTCCTTAGTGTTGTCTTGAACTGGCGAAAAGAGATAGAGAATAATAGCGTGGGCCTACAAAATTAGTGCATATTTCGCGTTTTTGGTATATTGCGCCAGAAGAGTATTGCAAATACACACAAATATTTGCATTATCGGTCAGGTAATGGTATTAACAAATAAATTATTTTCCACCCAAATGGGAAAATTTAAAGAAAACAACAGTACGTTTATTAACGCCGTTGATTGGGTCAAATTTAATAAAGACCTCAACTACAAAGAATTAAACGATATCCTGGGATTCTCTACGGGAGGCTTATATAACCTCATTGCAGGTCGTATGGAAGTCAAAGAGGCGATGAAACAAAAATTAATCGAAGAGTTTCCAGAAACGGAACGCTTTTTTGAACCACAGCCCCCCAGGGTTGACTATAAAGCTCTCTACCAGACCAAGTTGTACGAGGCTATGGAGAAAATCATTGAAGTGCAGGAAAGAGAACGCGATCTGCTTATTGAGAATGATCAATTGCGTAAGCAAATCCAGGAATTAAAAAAACGGCTGGGGATTGCGGAAAGTTAAGCTTCCGGAATTCGTTTAGTTCTCCAGGCTTCATACATTTCAATGGCCTCTTGGTACAGATGTAGGGCCATTTTTATGGCACCTTGTTTGCGACAAGTTCTAGCTGACTGAATAAGCTCTTGTCGATTCGTGTAGTTAGGATCATTTTCGGCCTTCATCAACAAATAATGGTTAGCCGTACCACAGACAATTTGGGTACGGTTAGGTCAGAAAATATAGTTTAATGCTGATGCCAAATACAATTAATGGCTTCTCTTTACAATAATGTTTTGTAAAGACAAGATAGGTAAAAAAGGAGCAAGCAAACAACACTTTTGCGCTGTTTGGTTCCCCAAAACAAGTAATTTTTTTTGTCTGATTTTATAAAATGGAGGAGTATAAATTTAGAATTCTTCCATATTCCCTTCCCTGCTTTAAAAGTAATTTTTATTTAAAGGCTCTAATCACTTTTGGACTAAGCCACTGTCATTCAGTAGGGTATAAATCTGATTAATCAGCATTGAGGACAGTCATTTTCCTGTTTTTTTAATGCTACAGAGACGCAATTGAAGGCTTAAATTCACAAAAGAATCAACCTAGCGAATACCATTGGATAATAAAGACAAAAGCAAGTGCATAAAATCGTAATCAATTGATAATAAGTTTCTTATATTTTTTGTAAATTACCGTAAATTAATTTCACAACATCATCAATTAAATTTACAGCTATAAAAAACTAAACTTATGCCTAATAAACAATTGAGATAGATGTCTTCATCTATCCATCCTTTTGCCCTAAACAATCCGACAGGCTTTAGTCTGTTATTCCCAATCACTGAAAATAACAGCCAACAAGCCACTGTAAACATATAGAGAAGAGATTTTGCCGCCTATACTTTGTGGGGTCTAGCGGTCATTTAGACCACCTGGAAGGCGACAGGATGCAAGCAGTAAACGTACCACTTGCATCCTGCCAATTAAAAATCTTATGCTGAATTTTGCAAAATTGATTGAGGATAAGCAGCTATAAGGCTTCGATGTCCGTACCGATGATGACCTCTGTCTCATTATTACTAGTATCTGATGATCCACCCTTTAGTTGAGTCATCTGACGCTTATTCAATACGATGCAAGAATTTTGAAGATGTTTTAAATGATCCATGATTATATGTTTTTATTACCATAAAGTAAGGGATAAAAAATCAAAAAAAGGGGACAAAAACACCTCTTTAATACCCATTAAAAAATGTATAAAAAGAATACGCAAAATAGCGTAAACAATTGATAGTAAAGCATTTGAAGTAAAAATATAAAGACGCTAAAACAAGCTTATGAAATCACTGATTGAACTAATAAGTATCACAGGCCCCAATTTGAGTATTCCCGGTAGGGCGGGATATCTCTATGAGGCCATTTGCGAGAAAAAAGTCAAAACAGATCAAGAAGCGATTGATCTATTGTTCTTGATGAAAACCGGTCGCGCCCAATATTTCAAGGCCAGAAGGGTTTTGCAAAATACGCTGATCAATCACATTATCACCCAACCCACGACCAATGATTCTACGGTAAGACAAGCCTACTTTGAGTGTATCAAAGGTGTGGCGGCCTATGATATTCTCCTCCGAAAAGGAGCGAGAAAAAAAGCCAATGCACTGGCCCAAAGACTACTTAATACGTCGATCAAATACGATTTCACAGAACCTGCTATGCGACTTGCCGATGGCTTGATGTCAGAAGCAGGCATTATTTCTAATCATCCAAGCGCATTTAAGCATTATCGAAAAATATTCACCAAGTATCTACAGCAGTTCAACCATAAAAGCGAGGCTAAAATCATGTATGCAGAAATTTTACTGCATATCAATAGCAAAAAAAACCTGACTAGGCCCCTAGTCGACCGCTTTGATCGCTATGCAAAAAAAGCGGAACAGTACCTCGAAATGAACTCATTAGATGTCTCTTACTTCGCCTTTTTTATCATCCTATATAACGAATACATCAATCACAATTACACCAAGATTGTCAAAACAGTCGACCAAGCCCTTGAGTCCTTCCCGGTAATCGGAACAGAAAAAGAGTTTGCTTTTTTGATCAACCAGGTACCCGCACTGGTTGCCCTAAAACAATACAACAAGGCTAGAAAGGCCATTCGCCGAGCTCAACCTCTCGTCCCCCAAAGTTCTTTCAACTGGAGCGTCGCACTGTTCTACCGCCTCGTCCTCTGCTTCCACGAGCAGCGCTACCAGGAAGCCTACGACATCTACAAAGCGGCTAATAAAGGCACGAAGGTAGAATACGGTGTGATGAACGAACAATGGTCAATCATTAAGGGCTTTATCAAATTTCTCATCAAATGCGAGCAGATCGAGCCATATGTACGAGAGCAATTCCGCCTGGGTAAATTCCTCAATGAAACACCCATTTTTAGCAAAGACAAAGCTGGGCATAATGTCAATATCCTAATTGTCCAATTTCTCTTTCTACTACAAAACAAACGCTATGGCATCATCATCGACAAGCTCGAAGCCATGCGCCAATACGTACAGCGCTATCTCAATACGAAATCCCTTCTCCGCGTGAAGTACTTTGTCAAGCTACTGCTGCTGCTCCCTACCTGCAATTTTCACAAGGAAGCTTTTCTTCGAAAATCGACTTCTCTCCGTAAAAAACTAGCCAATACTCAGCTCTACATTACCCATAATCCCGATATCGAGATCATTCCCTATGAAGATTTATTGGAATTGGTGATTGGGCAGTTGGAGACGCGGATGGTCTACTGGTCGAAGGAGCGGAAGCGGACCTGAGTTGGAAACTGGTGCTTTGATCTGAAAGTAAGCTTGTAGGAATAGGGAAAAGCGATTGCCCTCCCCTATCCAATCCATTCTTTAATAAGCCCCAAAGTACCGCCGCAAGAACCACTCAAGTGTCAGCAGCGTCAGCAGCAAAAAGAAGATCCATCTCAGATTGATCACTGAGCGCGTCTTAGAGGTTTCATAAACGACTGGGCGAACTGTCTCTTTGTCAGAAATCAATTGGGCGACGGAAGAAATCTCGCCAGGATAAACCACCTTCCCACCGTATTTATCGCTGAGAAGTTTGAGGAGCTTATGATCAGCCGTGGTTTCGTAGACCTCTAGCTGGATGGGCTGTACACTAAACTGACCATTATAAGTTTGCTGCTTTCCGCTACTCATAACAGTGGCGCGATAGGTGTAATTGCCAACGGGAAAAAATCCAGCATCCAGCGAATAGGCCGCAGTGGTTTTGTTGAAGGTAAAATTAAAATCCTTGCCTTCGCTATCACTAATCGTCAAGCTGACATCAGGATCATTGATCAATTCGTAAGTCTCATTATAGAGTTCTGCATCAAAGACGATGGATTCATTCTCATTAAATATATTCTTGGCCAGGTTGACGCGAAAACGCCGTTTGTCTTCTTTGAGGCTGAGGTATTGTATGGTCTTACCGATTAAATCGTCGAAAAGATCGTGGTTTTGATGCTGAAGGAAGTCAAATAATCGCCACTTCCAAAGTCCTTCCGCACACAAGCC
>JBCBDH010000431.1:0-5895 GCA_038529855.1 Bacteroidota bacterium
GTTTATTCATCTTGATTACCAATGACTTATGTTTTTTAAGTAAAGTATAGCGTATTCCGCTCATCGGCAATTTCAGCTTCATCAAATAGCAGTGGTCCAAAACTTATTTTATCGCTTAACTGCTTTTTTGTTAGATTAAAGATAAGCAAGAGGAACCGTAAACACATAATACAGCGGTTCCTTGGCAAGGATGTCTAATTTAAACACCTCTATTTTTAATAAACGAGCCAAGTCTGCCTTTGAGCGAAGCTGACAAAAGGAGCTGGCCAGTTTTTGCCATTTCTTGACGCTGTATTTTTTCATAATGACTTGGTTTTTTCTATTCAATAGGAAGTCGTCTGTCCGAGTGCTTGCCTTGTACCTTAATTTTACCTGGCTCTCCTACTTTGTATTGTCGGGCGATCACCGTAACGGATCTATGTCGCAGTGTACCTTAATTCTACCTTGCTCTCCTACAAAGTATCGAAACCGTTATGGGTGCTGGCAACAGCTGTCGCAGTGTACCTTAATTTTACCTGGCTCTCCTACTCTGGCATGGAATGCATGATGGCAACATCTCTATGTGCAGTGTACCTTAATTCTACCTGGCTCTCCTACATAAGTCATGACAATTTGCTGATTTCTGTGAGAGAAGTCGCAGTGTACCTTAATTCTACCTTGCTCTCCTACATTCAGAGCGCAAGTATATCCTAAGGGAGTGAAGTCGCAGTGTACCTTAATGCTACCTTACTCTCCTACCATATCAACGGAAGCATTGGCGCTGATTACAAACTGTCGCAGTGTACCTTAATTTTACCTTGCTCTCCTACAAATCCGAATCCTGTTAATGTTCTGTGTGAATTGTCGCAGTGTACCTTGATTCTACCTTGCTCTCCTACTTATTAGGGATTTATGGTGTCGAAAAATTTAATAAGTCGCAGTGTACCTTAATTCTACCTTGCTCTCCTACAGTTTCCGGTGACAACCACAAGAACTTACATGAATGTCGCAGTGTACCTTAATTCTACCTTGCTCTCCTACAAATTCACCATTGCACTGGAGTGCAACACCTCAAGTCGCAGTGTACCTTAATTCTACCTTGCTCTCCTACTTTCTACAGGTGATATGGTGAACAATGTGACCCATAAGTCGCAGTGTACCTTAATTCTACCTTGCTCTCCTACCCGTAAAAAATATAAGTCTTTGATAATCAGCTTCAATGAACAGCTTGACTTGTTGACGAAATCCCCTATTTTGTGCATGACCCCTATCTTATTAATATTTTATCAAATGTGATTAAAATGCTCTTATGGGCTTAATATTCCTGTCTTGCTGCAGCTTGTCTTTAGGTGGTGAAGAACGCCATTTTAGTTCTCCAAAGCCATGACTGACTACTCGTCCTAATCTTATCCCTTCAGGCAAACGCAAATTGCATTCAAAACAAATATCAAAAGCCACCATGGGCGTTTGGTGAAAGCGCAGGCGTTTGGTTCTTTGAATATGCTGTAAGCGGACGATGAGTTGGCCTGGAATCTGCCACCTGATCCCTGTGGCAAAAGTCAGTAAGTGAGCAAGCAGAATTTTTTCGAGTTTGGTCGCGCGCGCTTTTAAGTCTCTTGCTTCGTTGGACCACCACTGATAGTTTTGCTGATTGAAGGGGAGCCAGTGTTGTAATTGGTAGGTGTGCATTTGCTCCGTTAGTCCTACACTTGGCCAATCGAGCTGTACCTGATCGGTTTGCAGGAGATGGGTTTGGTCTCGCCATCGTATGCGCCATTCCTTTTGGGCCAATAGGTCCTCCAATTGATGGGCACCCTCATTAAGGGCCAAAATAGCGGCCTGTCTATTCCAAACAAAATACTGGATCAAGGGATAGCGATAATACCGCTCCTGACCAGTTTTGTGGTTGTGGAAGCGATCCTTTTCCAGTCCAGCCCATTCAATGATCGCCCCCCGCCATTGCGGAATTTGGCGATGGTAAATCGGCAACTGAAAGGCGATTTGAAGTTGTTTGATTTTTTTCATGAATGGTCATTTTTCTTTTTGGGTGGTCTTACCTGGAAATTGAACTGATTGGAAACGGGGCTTACATCTGCCTGGATAAAAATAATAAACTGGTCCTCTTCCTTGAGTGCTTCTTGGTATCCTTTTTTATCTAGCTTTTTCACAACATTTTTAATGTCCTTTACCAATTGTGCAAGCAAATGGCCATGGTCATCAAGGATATGAAAAACTGCATATCGTTCCCCTAGTTCTATAAGTGTACCCTCATACGAGGTTTGTCCTTTTAATGCCTTGCGAATGATGTTATCTGGTTTTCCAGGAGGCTTTTGGGGTCTTTTTTCTGTGAGAATATCCATGCGGTCTTGCATTTGGTCCATCCCCCTGGCTGGTTCATATGGTTGATGTGGAGCGATTTGATCTGTAAACTGCCCATAACCCACATTGGTCTTGGCTCCAAGGCCAATATCCAACAAAATGCGTTTAAAGAGCTTTGCCTTATGGTCTGCCGTTAATTGAGGAAAAAGCAGACTATCGCTAAGGATAAAGCGAAATTCAAATACCACTTCAGGCAGTACTTTCAAGAACTTATTTGGAGTGGGATTGGCAAAGGGGTCGAGCTTGGGATTAGTGCTGTGTTTGTGTGGGGTGATGTAATCCGTTTCAAATAGCTGCCCCACACTCACGGGCACCGCTTCCAAAAAAATATCTCGTTGGTAAATGGATTTATTCTTTTGATCAGGACCAATGCCCGCAAAGATTTCTTCTTCCAATTGCTTAATATCAATCGTTCCAGGGAGTTCTAATGCTTTGAGCTGCTCTTGGATATAGCTTACCCTGGCTTCGCGATAGGTTTTTGGGAGTTGGTGTCTAAAGGCATTGGGGAACATACTTCTCAATACGCCCTTTACAGAGCTTCCAGGCAGTACGGGCATACCCGTGGTATAATCAAAATAGAAGCCCAGTTTGAAGGCATTGTCTTTGTATTCGCTATCTTCCAATTTGGCTTCATGGATATAACCAGCGCCCAATAATAAGCCAGGGTATATGGTCTTGAGTGGAAAGGTCTTCACTTGCCGTTGGCCCATACTAGGCGCTGGGATTTGTCGAGTTTTTAGCTTAAGCAGCGCATTGTTCTTTGATTTTAGGTTGATAATCCCAGCATGGGCACCAGTACTGCGGAAGTCTTCCTGCTTGTAGTAATCTTTGTAATACAAATAGCCTGCATTGTCCTGGTCATTTTGAGCTAGGTAATGAGGGGCTTTGGGGTAAGCATCAGTGGTCTTCATGCAGAAAGATTTTTGGCGTCTTCTAATTCTTTTAATTCATAGCTGCGAATAGCCATTTTCAGGGCTAGCGCAATCTGCATGATTTCACTTCGAACCTTGTAGACTTGCTCAGGTTCAGCTATGGGACGAAGGAATTCAAAAAGATTATTGGCGGTGATATCCTGATGATTTTTTTTGTATAGCTCAAAGATGGCTGTTGTGATATGCCGTCTACAGGTCCCTTCGCGTTTATCATTGTGATAGAGCATGACCGCAGGAAATAAACCCATCTGTACAACTGTCCCACCAAAGGCCGCGATGTATCCATTATAGGTTTTATCAATGAATTTTTTAGGACCCGCTGTTTTTACGATGCTCTTTTCATCGCTCTCCAAGAAGCGGAGCGCCTGGATAATTTGCTGCTTATTAGGCTTGATCATATTTACTGGTTTGCTGGTTCAGAAATAGGCATTAGCTGAATATATTGGAGCTGACATAATCCATAGCCAACACTGGCATTTGCGCCAATTTGGACCATGTGGCTGCTCAGGGCATTCCGAAATGTCTCAAAGTAAGCCTCCAATTGGCTTCTTTCTGCTTCCTTTTGGGCTAATGCTGGATTGGGGTATAGGACGATGAAAAAAAGTTGGGTTTCACGTGGCAATATTTGTTCGTACCAGAGGTTCTCACTTTGGCCATTCTCCAGGCTATTTCGAGCAATAACTGGCAGCTCAAAATCGCTGATTCGTTCGATGAATTTGCTGTTTTCCTCTTGATTGCTAAGTGCTTGTGCACCAAATACGTGTTCTAGCTGGTCTAAGCTTTGGTTGAAAAGCGCAAGCGTCGCCTTAAAATGATCGATCAATGCTGCAGAGGTGATGTTTTCAAACATTTGGTTTTTCCCTGGTTTGGGAATCGTCAACAGATCTGCTTGTAGGAAGCGATAATGACCCGCCTGCTGTTTGTATTTATTTGGCTCCTCGTCAGCGCCGCGTTCATTGCCAAAAATGTAGGTAATCAGCTCATCGTAGTCACTGCCAAAGCCTCTGAAAAATTCCTTTAAGGCCCCTTTGATGCTTGAGGCATAAATACAAGGGAAACCAGAGGCTGGGTCGCGCTGGATCATATTGTCAATAACACCATAATTTTCACCACCCGCTCCTGCATGCAAATTGGTCTTGGCCGTGATGGTAAAAAGTGCGGGTAGGTATTTGAATTGCGGATGAGGTATTGCTGTCATCAGGAGTTCGTATTTTGTGGTTCAATGATAAAATGGTTGTAACCTATCTTTTTAAAATCTTGTCGATGATTGAGTATGCATTTGACCGCTTCTAATTGGTCTTTTTTCAGGTATAAAAGGCTACCTCTTTTCAGTAAATTAAAGGCTGCACTTTTTCTGGGTTGGGCGTAATAGCTGCGTTCATCCGTCGTGTTGGTCACGATGTTGCGAAATCGGATGCTGTCTACATTTCCAAATACACAGTGTTGATAAAGGAGCTGTTCGTCTGGCACAAAGGTGTCGCTAATCAAGGTGATTCGATAAAGCTGATTGGTAGACAGCTCAGGATCATCATTTTCTACAAAAACATAGGGTTTTTCCTCCAAAGACTGAATGGTCATTTTAAAAACGGATTGTTCCTTTCCCATAGTCACAAAACGAGTGGTCGTATCAAATTTGAAAGTTGCCTCCTCCTTTAATGCGACATAAAAGCCAAAGCCCCAAGCGTCAGATAGTACATATTGAGCGAATGTATTCGCAAAGGGGGTATCCTTTTCAAGTGGTTTTATTGGCTTTGTAGTAGTCATTTGTTGATAGCTCATTTTGAAATAGCCTGCACTATCCTTTTCGCTGGTCTCTTTTTTATCAATCCCCACTTTTGTCACGGTGTGAAAGATATTGTCCAAGGTTTGTTTTTTAGTCTTATTGGCTAGATAGGTCTTGGTCTTATAATCTCTCAATAGGGGGATAAAAGGGTGTTTGGCTACAAAGAAATCCTCCTTTGCATATTTGTACCTGACCAGGCTTTTCTTCCAGGTAGTTGTTGGTGGTATTATTTCTCGTTCTTTTTCATCTAAGAAGCTGAGGTTAGGAGATTGGACGCCTACTGGAAAGAAAAAGTGATCCTGATGGTCTTCCTGAAATTCCAATAGTAATTCCGTTTGTTGTCCCTCCTTACGCACAAAATTTTTGTCAGCGACAAAATAATCTGCCTCTTCTTTAGCGAGTAATACTGGGGATAAGTGCTGGATCACACCAAAGTCTTTTTGCTGCTTATTACTCGCTTCATACTGAAAACTTTTTCTACCAATCAACTGATTGACTTTATCCCTATTGTGCGCGTTGATGGGTATATATCCTTTTTGAAGCAACAGTTGATGACGGAGCATACCAAGTAATGTGGTCTGCTGAGGGAACATTCGAGAGGTTTGGAAATAGTTTTGTCGATTTCCCAATTCCGCTTTTAACTCCGTTCCAAAAAAGAAAGGACTGACGGCTTGTAAATGTATTCTATAATATCCCATAACTAAATATCTTTATCTTCACTGCGAATAAAATGGACAAATCGAAGGATGCCATAGATCAGTTGGAAGTCCTCGATTGTGAGTTGTTCTTGGGTAGTTCCTTGATTTTTCTTTGCTAGACGTT
>JBCBDH010000432.1:0-5884 GCA_038529855.1 Bacteroidota bacterium
CAGAGGACATTTTCATATTTGTCTCCAATTCATTGGCAATGATATGGGAGAGGGTGGTCTTTCCCAGACCAGGTGGCCCGTGCAGCAAGACGTGATCCAATGCCTCGCCGCGCTGTTTGGCAGCGGCGATAAAGACATGGAGATTATCTACAATCTTTTGCTGGCCGCTGAAGTCGTCGAGGGCTTTGGGCCTTAGGGCGCGTTCGATTTGCTGCTCCTCTGGATTAAAAGACTGATCGCTTGGATCGAGATTTGGGTTTTGCATCTTTACAAACTCGTTGATCAATTATCCGCTGTCCAAATGGTTTGACCATTATCTGGATTGGCTACTTTTCGGCTACATTGGCGCAAGCTCACTTCTACTTCGCATAAAAAGGTGCCTTGGCAATCGTAAAGGAAACTGCGTTTGCTTTGTCCTTTGAAGAAATAAGCAAAACCATCTAAATAGATATAGCGCTCTACTGACTGGGCTTGGTGCGCTGCAATTTTATCCTTCATCCATTCAATCTCCATTGGCTTGCTCGTCTCTACACATTCCTTTTTGATGGGTTTCCCCTTGCGCCAAATGCTTTTGCCCTCCTCGGGATTATTGACCTGGCGGGAGCATTGCTTGATATTGGTTTCAATTTCGCAAACCAGATTGCCCTGACAATCGTAAACGGGGCTTCTTTTACCATCTGTTTTATACAGATAAGCATAGCCATCTAAGAAATCGTAACGGATGATTTCATTTGGGCGATGGATGCGAATTTTTTCGGCTAACCAGCGGACTTCCATTGGCTTTTCGGTTTTGACACATTCGGTTTTGATAGGAATGCTATTATTGGTCCAAATGACTTTTCCCGCATCAGGGTCATTGACCTGTCGTGAGCACTGACGAATACTAGTTTCTACCTCGCAAAGCAAATTGCCCTGACAGTCATAAACTGGACTTCGTTTGCTATCTGTAATAAAATGGTAGGCAAAGCCATCTAGAAATTCGTAGCGCATAATCTTCGTAGCCTTGGTACTCGTGGCCTTTTCGGCAATCCATTCCACATCCGTCCCACTTTCAGATTTGACGCAGTCTTTTTTGATGGGAATATCTTCCCCCACACTTTTTAGCGCAGTGATACAGGTGATTTCTATAGCCATATCTTCTGTCATACAAACACTCATCATGTCCTTCAGCTCGGTATAGCCAAATCTGACCTTTTGGTTATCTTGATAGACAAAATCTGGGTAGCGGGTTTTTGCTGGAAGCAGCTTTTTGCCATCTTCCAAAACGATCAAAAACTTACAGCCATCCAGACCAGTGAAATCCTTAACCGTTCCAATAGTAGTACATCCTTTGTTATCATTGGGATCGGTCTTATCTGTGCTCCCCGACAAATTATTTTTGGGGGTGCAGGCAGCTAGAATAAAGACCAGAAAAATGGCAAGGTATTTTTGCATAATAAAGGGATTGTTTTGTGAAAAGATTGGGCCATCGCCCTAAAGATACTACAATCCATAGGGATGCCGTTGTCCATTCGCGATTTTTTAAGTCTTGCTTTTATTCGCTTTCTTTTTTGGGAGGATGTTCTCGCATCAAACGATCCATGACTTCTGGTAGATTTTCTGCCTTAAAATCCTTGAGTAGTATCTTTTTGTCTCTATCCAAGACATAAATCTTTGGAGTGCGTTGGGCATTGAATTTTTGTATAAAACGCGAGCGGTGATAGGGGTCTACTGCCTGTATCCATTCCTCTAGTTCGTTTTCCGCTACATAATCCCAACAGGATTGAACGCCCTCGCCATGTTGAGTGCAGACACTCAAAATTTCTACTCCCAAGTCTTGATAAACCTGATAAAAGGCTTTTACATTTGGGGTGGCCTTCTTACAATGACCACAGCCAGGGCGCCAGAAATAAAGGACGGTATAATCGCTGTCGATTTCATGCAATCGGATGGAAGAGCCATCCTTTCTTTGTACCTCAATATCGGGCGCCGTTTTGCCAATGAGTACTGGTCTAAATTTTTCGGCCTGCACTTCTACACTTTTCATCAGTTCGTCATTTAGCCAATGGACCTTTCCCGTTTTGTAATACTGATCGTAGATATAGACGTATACTTCGTCCATGCCCACCACCCGCGGTTGTTTGTAGCGTTTGGTAAAGTAGGTAATTAGAGCGCGGTAATTGGTCGTGTCGACAGAAAATAATTCCAGTACCTGATCTATTGCCTGACAAACCGAATCTGGTTCCTGCACCGTCATCTTACTAACGTAAAAATTAACTTTGCTGTAAAATAAGGGAGTGTAAGACAATTGGGAATTTTGAATATCCAACTCGTCAAAAAAGTGCTGGCGCTGGTAGGCAAATCGCTGTTGCTGAATTTCCTTTTCGCTTCCCTCAAAATCGGGAAACAAAGGCTCTCGGTCAATACCAGACATCAAAGCCGCTGGTGTTCCTGGCGACTTGTTGACCATGCGCTCCTGATAGTCTCTTATCTTCGTAATCTGCTTGCGCATCTTCTTCTCGTGTTTGGCCTTTTCCTTTCCCGCCAGAAGTTTGCTGTACGCTCGCATATCGGCCAGCTCCTTTCGCTTCTCGCGAAGCTCCACCAAATAGCGATAAAAATGGGTGTTAGCCTCTGAGCCTTCAAAGTGAATTTGATCCGCGACAATAGCCTTTGCATTGGCTTTTACTTGGAAGGTTTGGTCTGCCTCATCGAGTACAATTTGGATAGCTTGGTTTCTCGGAGGCAGGACGATAAGGTAAATACCTGGATAGAACAAATCCGCTCCCTCAAAAACAAATTGCTGTTGATCATTTCTTTTGACGGTATCCAAAAAACGGGGTTGACCACCATAGAAATGAGCCAAATATAATTGTTGGTGTGGAAAGCTATCGACTTGTACTTCAATTCGATAGCCGCTGTCTTGGGCCTGAAGCGTAGGTATAGACAGCAAGGAGATAATCGCCAGTAAACAAAAACTTGAGTAAGCAAAGATATTCATTATTACAAAAACAATTTAAGCCAGTAATAAGCGGTAAGAATCATGCCGCAATCAGCTTGGTCTGAGGCTTTGATTGACCTCCTTTTTCATCCGCTCGTCATTTAATACTATAAACGAAATTAGCCAACATTTCTGATATAGCAATTAATCGTTAATTTACTTACATTTGTGCTGTTTTTAATATCAACTCGATTTAACCATCTTTTAAATACCAAACACAAATTCAAATATGAGTGGTTCTAGAATAACGATAGATAACGGTCAATTGAATGTACCCAATGATCCGATTATTCCTTTTATCGAAGGGGACGGCATTGGCCCTGATATTTGGGCGGCTGCAGTTCGCGTCTTTGATGCAGCTGTTGAAAAAGCCTACAAAGGAAAGCGCAAGATTCATTGGCATGAGATTCTTGCTGGTCAAAAAGCTTACGACCAAACTGGCAAATGGTTGCCACCAGCTACCCTTCGGGATATGAAAAAATACCTCGTCGGAATCAAAGGACCACTCACTACCCCAGTTGGTGGCGGTATTCGTTCTCTAAATGTTGCTCTGCGCCAAAAGCTAGATCTTTATGCTTGTGTTCGTCCAGTGCGTTACTTCAAAGGAGTACCTTCCCCAGTTAAGAAACCTCAATTGGTCGATATGGTGATCTTCCGTGAAAATACCGAAGATATCTATGCTGGTATTGAATACCTGGCGGGTTCTGCCAAATTGAAAAAACTGCGCAAATTCCTGATCGAAGAACTTAAGGTAAAATCCATCCGCTTTCCAGATACCGTTTCTCTGGGGGTTAAGCCAGTTTCTATTGAAGGGACAGAGCGCTTGGTTCGTTCAGCTATTCAGTATGCGCTTGAAAACGGTCGCTCTTCTGTCACCCTCGTTCACAAGGGCAACATCATGAAGTTTACTGAAGGTAAGTTTAAGGAGTGGGGGTATGAATTGGCAGAGCGCGAGTTTGGAAAAAAGGTATTTACCTGGGCGCAGTACGATCGCATCAAAGCGAAGCGTGGACCTAAAGCGGCTAATACTGCTCAGGAAAAAGCCCTGGCTAAAGGTGCTATCCTAGTAAAAGACGTCATTGCTGATGCCTTCCTCCAACAAATTCTGACTCGTCCCGCAGAGTACGATGTCATTGCTACCCTTAACCTAAATGGCGATTACATCTCTGATGCCCTAGCCGCTGAAGTAGGCGGTATTGGAATTGCTCCTGGTGCCAATATCAATTACCAAACGGGTATTGCACTGTTTGAAGCGACACATGGTACAGCCCCCAAGTATGCGGGTATGGATAAAGTGAATCCAAGCTCTGTTATCCTTTCTGGTGAGATGATGTTCCGCTATATGGGATGGAATGAGGCAGCAGATAAGATCATCAAAGGCGTAGGCTCAAGCATTCGCAAAAAGCGCGTTACTTATGACTTTGAGCGTTTGATGAATAAAGCTACTTTGTTGAAGTGTTCTGAATTTGGCGACGAGATTATCACCAATATGAGGTAGTAGGACTATCCTAAATACAACGAGCTATAGAAAAAGCCCATCTGGATTTCTCCGGATGGGCTTTTTTATAATCGCACGAGACGGCGATTTATCGATTAAAATGATTCTTTGTTAAGCAGAAAAGGAAGTACCACAACCACAGGTATCCTTCGCATTAGGATTATTAAAGGTAAAACCGCGATTGTTGAGACCTTCGGCCCAGTCAATTTCAATGCCTAGCAGATAGATGGCATGCGCTTTTTGCATATATACTCTCATGCCATTGATTTCGAAGACATCATCATTGTCTTTAGCCACATCGAATCCCAGGATGTAAGAGAATCCCGAACATCCGCCTCCCTTGACTCCAACGCGCAAGCCGTGGTCTTCTGGTACGTTTTGCTCTTTGCGAATACGAAGCAATTGAGTAACCGCGCCATTGGTCAGGCTAATTGGATCTATCTTAGTGGTGGTATTCACATCATTCATGTCATTGTATTTTATGCATCAAAGTTACGCAAAATTATAACATCGGAAAAGCCACAGAGGTTTCGAGGGCAGTAAAAATAATGTAAAATAGCCTATTATATAGATGTAGCTTTTCTACAAAAATGCGTTTTGGAAGTATCCTAGCTTTGAATTTTGATAAAATAAGGAGCCCTTTTTAGGAAAAAGTAGGCCAAATGCCTTTATTTTTGCGTGAATTTTCTGATCATTCAATTTTCTCCTATGCCTGTTTGGTTGTCCACTATACTCGAAATCATAAAAGTAACGGTTCCCGCATTGATTGTCTTTCTGACCGTTTACCATTTGTTAAAGCAGTATTTGGAAAAGGAATACAAAGTCCGCATGCTGGATTATAAGCAAAATCAACAGAAAACGACCATCCCCTTGCGGCTACAAGCCTATGAGCGCCTATCCCTCTTCTGCGAACGCATCTCTATCCCCAACCTCGTCCTCCGCCTTCGCACTGAAGGGATGACTGCTGCCGAGCTTCGCCTAGCGATGATGATCGCTGTACAAAAGGAGTTTGAGCACAATATTACCCAGCAGGTCTACGTCTCCGACCAGCTTTGGCAAATCATCAAAATCGCCCGTGATGATGTCGTCAATGTCATCAATCTGGCTTTCAATGAGTTTGATCCTGGTGCCGATGCCCGTGATTTTAGTAAGGCGATGTTTCACTACCTTCAACAACGCCAGGCTATTCCGCAGGATAAGGCTTTGGAAGCGATTAAGAAAGAAGCGGGCTTGTTGATGTAAGCGGAGCGACCCTGGGGTAGCGTATCGGAGTGAATTGGCTCACTCCGATACTGCGGGAAGGCTGTCTTTCTCTTGCAGGGAAGCGGTCCAAAAAATCAACTCAATCTCGCAATATCCTCTACTTCTACCAAGGCTAGTTCTGTATTAGGCTCCGAATCAGGTAC
>JBCBDH010000433.1:0-5879 GCA_038529855.1 Bacteroidota bacterium
CTATGATTTATCAAGTATGGCCCATCCTATCCACTTTATGGCTGGCTCTGGGCATAAATTCCATGGTCCAAAAGGCGTTGGCTTTTTGTACATCAATAATGAGGTATCCATCAATCCCTACATGGATGGTGGTGCGCAGGAGAGAAATATGCGGGCTGGCACAGAAAACATTTATGGCATTGTTGGTATGGCTAAAGCGCTTGAATTGGCTTACTCAGAGATGGAAGATATCAGGAGACACATTGAATCCATTCGCCAATACATGATCGATCAGTTGAAAGAAGAAATCGGTGATGTCCGCTTCAATGGAGCGCCTTCGCCTGATTGTCATTATAAAGTATTGAGCGTTACCTTTCCTCCTTCCGCGCGTGCGGCCTTGCTCTTGCAAAGTTTGGATATAGCTGGCATTAGCGCCTCTGGTGGGAGTGCTTGTAGCTCAGGAGCTGATGTAGGCTCCCATGTCCTCAATGCGCTAAAGGTAGATCCCATGCGAAAAACCATTCGCTTTTCCTTTTGCCACAATAATACCCACGAAGAAGTAGATCGGCTGATTCAAGCCTTAAAAGGGATATACAAGAAAGAAATGGTAGCTTAGTCAAAGCTATTGCCTAAAAAAAGGAAAACCTTTAAACGTAATGTTTAAAGGTTTTTTATGCGTTTATTTGTATCCTAAATGAGATTAAAGTAAGAGACCCCTAGTTGTTAGGCTAATACCTTTTTATTTACATAGTTTAGGACGCCTTTTTTCTCTCTAAGTCACAAGATGCTAAAAATAAGTACCAAATCAAAATTGCCTGTGTAATAAATCGCCCACTCGAAATAGAATAAGTGACTGATTACTTGGAAGTTACGTAAGCTATTTTTATTGGACTAAAAAGATTTATTTTCCCATTTTTTTTGGCGGACTACTTAAATTAAAATATTTTCATTGATCGTATGAAAATCGCAATCATAGGTTACGGAAGGATGGGAAAAACCATCGAAAAACTAGCTCCTGAATATCAATCGAGTATCCACCTTGCTATCGATACAGAGGCGGAAGCAGAGCAATATGCCGATCAGTTGAAAGAAGCGGATGTCGCTATTGAATTTAGTCAGCCAGAGGTTGCCTTTGACAATATTGTTCGCTGTTTGAATTGGGGCATTCCCGTGGTGAGTGGAACGACGGGTTGGCTGGATCGTATGGAGGAGGTGCGAGCTATTTGCGAGCAACAAAAGGGGGCTTTTTTCTATGCGTCTAACTTCAGTATTGGGGTCAATATCTTTTTTGCCGTCAATCGCTATCTGGCTCAAATGATGGACCAATATCCCCAATATCAAATTGATCTAGAGGAAATCCACCATACAGGCAAAGTAGATGCCCCAAGTGGAACGGCTATTAGTCTAGCAAAAGATATCCTGGCTGCTGTCGAACGGAAAGCGAATTGGGTCAAAGAAAAAGAAGAGAAAGCAGAGGACTTAGCTATCCGTTCTGTCAGAGAAGCCCATGTACCTGGCACCCATGAAGTCTTCTACTCCTCGCCCATCGACCAATTGAGCATCAAACACATCGCTCATTCAAGAGAGGGCTTTGCCAGAGGCGCCTTGCAAGCAGCCAAGTGGCTAGTTGGTAAACAAGGTTGTTTTGGTATGCGGGACTTATTGGGCATTTAGCCTATTCAGGAGCTATATTTCGCCCTCTGATCGCTTCTGCTACGTTGACTTCCATCGCTCGATGTGCTAGCGGCGTAGTGTATTCATTTAACTCATCCATCGCCTTATTGATCTGGTCTTTTGTACCTGATTTGACCTGTTCACGAAGTTGTTGCACCAAGTTTTTAGTCTGATTGACCTCCTCTTCGCTGAGGATATTAATATTTTGTTGTAAAAACTTATCTGCAGCTAGCAAGATGTTATTGGCTTCATTTCGCGCTTCGAGTAGCCCTCTGGTTTTCATATCCTCCTCTGCATTTTGGATGGAATCCATTAGCATTTTAGCCATTTCCTCTTCGCTAATACCATATTGAGAACGAATTTCTATTTGCTGCTCAATATTAGAGCGCAGCTCCTTGGCTTTTACCGTAAGGATACCATCAGCATTGAGGATGAACTGAATTTCTATCTTGGGCAGGCCAGCTGGCATAGGTGGAATACCGCGAAGAACAAATTCACCCAATTTTCTATTGTGAACCACCAGATCGCGTTCTCCTTGATAAACCGCAATTTTCAGGTTCTTTTGTCCATCGACAGAGGTGGTGTATTGACGCCCAACCTTGCTTGGCACCTTAGAGTTACGGGGGATAATGACATCCATCAGTCCTCCCACAGTTTCAATGCCCAAGGATAAGGGTGTTATATCAAGTAAGAGGACATTTTTCTGATTACCCGCCAAGACATCTGCCTGAATAGCTGCTCCTTGCGCGACAATTTCATCAGGATTGAGTTTATCATAGACCTCTTTTTCAAAAAAGGCAGCTACACTAGTTTTGACCAAGGGCACTCTAGTAGAACCTCCTACCATAACGACATGCTGAATGGCATCCGCTTGTAAATTGGCATCTTTTAGCGCTGCTTTACAACAATCAATGGTTTTATCGACCAGTGGTTGGATCAATTCATTAAACCGCTCTATAGAAATTTGGCAGTTGATCGATTCTCCAATGGTCTTTTTAAAAGAGGATTGGCTGGACAATGTTTTTTTGGCCTCTTCTGCCAAAAGTCTGAGGGATTGACTCAAGACCTTATCTTCCACCAAAGTTGCAGGATCAATACCATTGATCTCCACCCAGTAATCCGTAATCAAGCGATCAAAATCATCTCCACCCAAAAAGGTATCACCATTTGTGGATAGCACCTCGTAGATGCCATCTTCGATCTGTAGGATGGAAATATCAAAGGTTCCTCCTCCCAAATCATATACGGCAATCAACTGTCTTTCTTTGCTTTGCTGGCCAATACCATAGGCCAAACTCGCCGCCGTGGGCTCATTGACAATTCGCAAAACATCCAAACCAGCCAATTTTCCAGCATCTCTGGTCGCTTGTCGCTGCGCATCATTAAAATAGGCGGGCACCGTAATTACCGCTTTCTGTACCTTTTGCTCCAACTCTCCCTCCACTGCTTTTTTTAGCGCCTTGAGTATCTCAGCTGACAATTCAATGGGCGTAAAAAAGCGATCCCCAATGCGTATCTTAACTAAGCGATCCTCATCTTCATCAATAATTTTATAGCTAAAATATTGCGAAAAATTTTCCAGATCATTAAAGGACTTGCCCATCAATCGCTTTACGGAATAGATCGTATTAGCAGGATCACTGATCAATCGCTCCCGCGCAGCTTCTCCTACCACTATTTGTCCATCAGGAGCGAAATTGAGCACAGAGGGTACTAGTGAGCTACTACCGCTTGCATTCCTCACCGTTACGGCCTGTCCCTCCTTGATATAGGCGACTAAACTATTTGTGGTCCCCAGATCAATACCTACGATGATATCTGAGTCTTTTTGGACCTTACCTTCTTTTAAGTTGATTGAAATTTTGGCCATTTGTTTGGTCTTATTTTTAGTCTCTGCCTTATTTGTTCCTCTTAAAATGGGGACAAAGATATTTAAAATAATGATGCTGTACCTGGAATGTATCCCCTGTGAATTACAAGTATCAACACTATATTAGTACACTATGTTCGGTAGTCACCCAAAGCCTTTTCTCAAGTTGGTAAGTCCTTATTCCCTTTCTCGCTTTTGATAATCCAATTCTGCTAAGTATATTGATCCATAGATAAACTACACTACAATATGAAACACCCCGTCCTTTCTAGTAAATCCTCCGTCCTATTTATTTTACTGGGTGGATTTTTTATCACCAATGCCCTGGTTGCTGAATTTATTGGGGTCAAAATCTTTGCTTTAGAGGATACCCTAGGGCTCCAACCATTTAACTGGAATCTTTTTGGCCAAAAGGGATCGCTGATGTTTACCGCAGGGGTTTTGCTATGGCCTATAGTCTTTGTTATGACGGATGTGATTAATGAATATTTTGGCAAACGGGGGGTGCAGGTCTTATCTTATATGACGGTGGGTTTGATTAGTTATGCCTTCATTATGGTGTATCTGGCCATTTCTTTATCACCAGCAGATTTTTGGGTGGGTGTTAATCAACAGTTTGGTGTACCAGATATGCAGCTGGCTTTTGCCAATATTTTTGGACAGAGTAATTGGATCATTGTGGGTTCTTTAATCGCCTTTTTGGTGGGACAGGTACTGGATGCCATTGTTTTTCATCGAGTGAGGCGTTTTACTGGAGAGGGGCGAATTTGGCTGCGAGCGACGATCTCTACTATATTCTCTCAGTTTATCGATAGCTTTGTGGTCTTGTATATTGCCTTTGTCTTGGGGCCTCAGCAGTGGGAAATGAGCTTATTCTTTGCTGTTGGGACGGTCAACTACGCCTATAAGGTGGGAATGGCTATTTTACTCATCCCTTTGCTTTATATAGCTCATTATGTCATTGATGGCTTTTTGGGCGAGGCGGAGGCGGAGCGCTTGAAGGAAGCTGCAGCTTTGGGAAGTTAGGAAAGAGAAACTTGTCGGAGAAACGATTAGAATATGCCCTCCGACAAGTTGGGATACTAATCGGGTATTTTCCCGATAACCGTATCAAAAATAGTATCTATAAACATGGTAAAGAGGGACAGCTTAAATTGCTGAACGCGAGAATCGGCCAAGGCGGTTTTCTCCAAAGCAGCCATTTTGAGCGTGGAAGACTGACTTTGTACCAGCCATTCAAAATCCTCAGTAGTAAGCAAGCCCTGATCCAATAGCGCGGACCAACGCTTAAGATCGCCCTTCATATTGGTCAAGAGTTTCTTACCGTCGCGAGCAGCTTGTCTTTTGTATTTTCTAACGGTTAGGGAAGCCAAAGCTTCTACTTGGCCGCGAAGATTTTTGTACAGTTCATTAAAATCATGATCTGGCATAATGGGATAGATTTAGTGTTAATAGATTTGGCGAGCGTCGTTTATCTGGAAGGTCGTCCTTCTTCCAGGTCGATTATTTTTTGAAAATTATCAGCGATAATGGGTTTGAGCTGTCCGACAAAACCAGCACTAAGCGAACCTTCTGATTCCCAGCGCTTCAAAAAACCACCCATCAGATTTTCATTGGGATTCATCAACAACTTCCACATTTCCACTTTCTTCTTATTTTGGTCTCCTCTTCCTTCTTCATAGGTGATTTGATCATCTACCTTTTGGCGGAAAGCGTCAACATCTGTTTTGCTGGTCGAAAACTGACCCGTAGCAGCGCCAATCAAGCGATCAGCCATCACTTTGAGGTCCTTGGTATTATTAATAGCGGTTTGATCTTTAAACAAACTCGGTTTACAACCCTGATAGGCCATAGTGGAAGAAAGGACAAAGGCGAGGACCATAAAGCGCCAAAGACCAAGGCTAAGACTCCATTTAGGGATTTTGAGATCACTCATAATCGTTAAAGTTTAATTTAGGGAAAAATATTTTTTGAACCATCCGGATGGATTGGAAAACCGGCAAGGCTGATTTTCTTGAACAATAATTGAACGGTAAGATATTCAAAGAATCGTTTTGAGAATTGGCTTAAAAGTAGACAAAAGACATTAGTTAAACAAATCATATCAATAATTTTCTTTTTATTGAGAAATGACCATCCAATACCAAAGTCCACTGCTCTGCATCTTTGAAAGTGCCCTCTATCGGACCACCAGTACTATTATCCACACTGAAGATTGTATCCTCATTGTCGACCCCAACTGGCTCCCCCAAGAGGTCGCCATCCTCCAAAACTACGTCGAGCAACTACCCCAAAACCTGCCCCAATATCTCCTCTTCACCCATTCTGATTACGACCACATCATCGCCTACCACGC
>JBCBDH010000434.1:0-5865 GCA_038529855.1 Bacteroidota bacterium
TTTTTGAGCGGAAAACAGCTTAGATTTGCACTTTCTTACCTTAAAAATGTTGCTTTTTTAATAAGATTAAACATTCTTTTACCGGGAAATCGAATATATGCTGTTTTCCGCTCAAAAATATCACATCTATGATATTACGGGAATTTGGCATAAAAGGTTATTAAATTAATTGTAATTTTGCGCCGTTCTTACCCAAATATCACATTATTTCTAATTTACATTTTTTACAATACTACTGATCATGATGAAAGATACGATAGTTAGTCAATTGATACAAAAAGAATTGGATCGTCAGCGTAAAGGATTGGAACTGATCGCCTCTGAAAACTTTGCTAGTCAAGCCGTTATGGATGCCACAGGTTCTTGTCTGACCAATAAATATGCAGAGGGCTATCCTGGCCGTCGTTATTATGCTGGCTGTGAGGTGATTGATGAAGTAGAACAACTAGCCATCGATCGCTTAAAAGAGTTATTTGGGGCAGCCTATGCCAATGTTCAGCCTCACTCTGGCGCACAAGCCAATGCAGCGGTCTTCGTTGCTGTGCTACAACCAGGAGATGCCATTTTGGGTTTTGACCTGGCGCATGGTGGCCACCTTTCGCATGGTTCGCCAGTTAATTTTTCTGGTAAGGTATACGATGCCCATTTTTATGGGGTTGAGAAAGACAGCGGAATCATCGATATGGACAAGGTAGAAGCCAAAGCCCTGGAAGTCAAGCCCAAACTCATCATTTGTGGAGCCTCTGCCTATTCTCGAGATTGGGACTACCCCCGCTTCCGCGCTATCGCTGATAAGGTGGGAGCTTTACTATTAGCTGATATTGCACATCCCGCAGGACTCATTGCTGCGGGACACCTGAATAATCCACTCCCCCACTGCCACATCATCACCTCTACCACCCACAAAACCCTACGCGGCCCTCGTGGAGGTATCATTATGATGGGAGAGAATTTTAATAATCCATGGGGACGCCTCACTAAAAAAGGCAATCCACTCAAGATGTCAGCCGTACTGAATAGCGGCGTCTTCCCTGGAATGCAGGGAGGCCCACTAGAGCATGTCATCGCCGCCAAAGCAGTTGCTTTTGGAGAGGCCCTACAGCCAGGTTTTCAAAGTTATACAAAACAGGTGATCAAAAATGCCCAGGTGATGGCAGATGCCTTGATGGCCAAAGGCTATGATGTCATCTCAGGAGGTACGGAAAACCACCTTATGCTCATCGACCTTCGCGCCAAAGGCGTAACGGGTAAAGCCGCGGAGCAAGCATTGGTACGAGCGGATATTACCGTCAATAAAAATATGGTTCCCTACGATACCCAAACGCCTTTTGTTACCTCTGGCATCCGAATTGGAACAGCAGCCATTACGACTAGAGGCTTGAAACAGGAGGATTGTTTGAAAATAGTAGACTGGATAGATGCTATTATTCACGATATTGATAATGAATCCTTGATCCAAGAGGTTCGTTCGGCTGTCAATGCCTTCATGGAGCCCTTCCCCCTCTACGAAGAAGTACCTGCGATATGAACAAGCGGAAGCAGTCTTGCCGACTATTCGGCCTAGGCTGTCTATTTTACCTGTTGCTCCTTCCAATTGTACACAGCCAATCCATGATCAAAGGCTGGGTTTTGGAAGAGGCAACAGGCTATCCTCTGATGGGGGCCACTATTATTTCCACAGCCAAGGAGGGCACCATCAGTGACGAACAAGGCTATTTCCAACTCCAAACCACCAGCGACAGTCTCACCGTCAGTTTTGTAGGTTATCTCGATCAGCAAGTGATAATCAATGGGGAGGAAGAACTGCGTATTCTGGTGCAGCCCGATCTGTCCTACTTGGTTTATCCTGCTCCTACGGTGTCTGCAGCTCCTATCAACAGCCGTGTGCCACTGGCCACTTTTAAGCTACAAGCACAAGATTGGCAAAAGGCAGAGGGCATCAATCTCATCAAATCCCTCAATCGCGTTTCAGGTATCCTCTTTCAAAGCGGAGCGCTCAATACCAATCGCCTGACCTTACGCGGCATTGGCAGCCGCTCGCCCTTCTCCACGACTAAAATACGGGCCTATTTTGACGATATACCACTGACCAATGGCGTAGGAGAAACCACCATCGAAGATATTGACCCCAGCACTTTACAGTCCGTAGAAATTTGGAAAGGGCCAGCGGCCAGTACCTATGGTGCAGGTTTAGGAGGAGTCATCTTGCTCAAATCGCTCGACCAGCCAACCGATGCGGCACAGCGAGGGCAGGTCAATACGCAGATTGGTTCTTATGGGCTGATTCGGAGTATTCAGCGTTTGAATTTTCGGCAGGCCGAGAGCGGCTTGAATATGCATGTCCATCATCAGATTACCCATAGCGATGGGTATCGAGATAATAATGAATACGACCGACAATCTTTTAGCTTAATGGGCAAATTGGCGAGTTCTGAGAAATCAACAACTAGTCTATTGTTTAACTACATCAAACTCAAAGCTTTCATCCCCAGCTCGATCAATCAGGAAGATTTTGATGAAGAACCGACCAAAGCCGCTTTTACTTGGGGACAAGCCAGAGGGAATGAGGATTACACGCGCTGGATGGCGGGTTTGGCTCATACCCATTATTTTATTCGCCAATCAGACTGGCCGATCTTGAGTAATACGACAAGTATTTTTACCCATCAATTCCAAAATGACGAAGTCCGTCCTTTTAATGTCTTGGATGAAAACAGTCAATCCATTGGTTTTCGCAATCGCCTGGCCTATCGACAAGCCTGGCGGGGTGGGATACTTGATCTGTCCTTGGGTGGAGAGTATTTTCTTGAGCATTACAAGTGGCAGACCTTTGAGACGATTGATGGGCAAGCGGATACACTGCTGAGTAATAATCGCGAGGTGCGGACTTATGGGAATATTTTTGCAGAGGCGCAGTGGCGAAAAGAGGAGGGCTTTTTTATCAGTACTGGTCTTAATCTCAATCTTGGGGAGTACGATTATACGGATAAATACTTACGGGATGGGGAGGATTTTTCTGGGGATTATCGCTTTGACGCAGTTTGGTCGCCAAGACTGGGTTTGGGGTATCAATTGCTGAACCAGCATACGCTATTTCTCAATATCAGCCATGGTTTTTCCCGCCCCACTTTGGAAGAAACGCTTACGCCAAATGGGTTGATCAATCCTAATATAGATGTGGAGCAAGGTTGGAATTTTGAAATAGGGGGCCGAGGACATTTGTTTTCCCATCGCTTGCTATACGAATGGAGTCTTTATCAGATGCGGATTCGGGACTTATTGGTGGCTCGCAGAACGGCAGCAGATGAATTTATAGGAATTAATGCGGGGAGGAATATCCACAATGGACTAGAAATTTATTTGGCTTATCGAATAGTGGAGGGGCGAAATGCTTGGAGCACTTGGGCCTCCTACACCCTGGCGGACTATCGTTTTGACGATTTTGTAGATGGGGAGGAAGATCATAGTGGGAATCCCCTGACGGGTATGCCGCCGCATATGCTCAATATGGGGCTAGATGCCAAATTCCATTGGGGCAGCTATGCCCATCTCACTTATCGCTTTGTAGATGCTATGCCACTGCGAGATGACAACAGTATCGAATCGGAATCCTTTCAGGTAGTTGATATTAAGCTAGGGCATCGATTGGGGCGATCCTGGCAGGTGGATTTCAACGTAGGAATCAATAATCTACTGAACACAAAGTACGCCGCTATGTTATTAATAAACGCTGGGAGTTTTGGCGGTCAAGCGCCGCGTTACTTCTACCCTGGTTTACCCCGAAATTTTTATGGGGCGGTGGATATTCGTTTTTAGCGGCTTATTGGGCCGCCTAAGCCATAAGCTATTTTACATGGAGGTCAGATTAATCAAAAGAGAGGATATTGATAAAACCAAGTGGAACTCCTGTGTCCATTTTGCGGGTAATGGAAATATCTTTGCCTATCAGTGGTACTTAAAAAATACAACCGAAAACGAGTGGGATGGCTTGGTGGAAGGCGACTACGAATCGGTCATGCCGCTTATTTGGCAAAAGCGCTTTCCCAGCAGAAAGGAATTGTATGTACCCGATATGATTCGAGAAGCTGGGATTTATTCGATTCACCTGCTCTCTAAAAGGCGTATTCAGAAGTTTATAGAAGCCATCCCTGAGCAGTATGGTGCTCAGCGTATTCACCTCAATCAGGGAGGGATGATGCCCGATTTGCAAGCCTACAAAAGCACGGTTCACCCCAACTACTTACTTTTTCTTCAAGACATTTACGAGGATATTTCCCAAAACTTCAATAGTCATATCCGAGAAGAAATAGAGAAAGCCGAAACTTATCGCTTGATGCCTATCTCTAGTATGCGCCCGGAAAAAATAGCCAACTTCTACAAACGCCACAGTCAGCGAAAAAAAGGATTGGAAAAACGCTATCACGCCTACCTGCGCATTATGTACAATGCCCTGCATCGAGGTTGGGGTTTTGCTTCAGGCATCGTCAATCGGCAGCAAGAACTATGTGCAACTTGTTTTTTTATCTACAGCCATAATAAAGCCATGGCCCTATTACCTGCCGCTTCACCAGAAGGCAAACAGCACGGTGCCCTGGCCTATATGATCGACCTATTCATTCGCTCCCATGCTGGTCGCCCCACCATCCTAGACTTCAACAGCTATCGCAGCGAGTGGTCGACAGCGCTACTCAAAGGCTTTGGTGCTATCGAAGGCAGTTTTGTACAATTGGATAAAAAGGGAAAATGGTGGTTCTAAAATTCTAGACTATCTGGATAGCGAATATCAGTCAAATACAAGCCCTGCGCAGGCACACTTAAACTCTTCGTCATGCGCTCCTGGCGATCCATCGCCTGTTTAACCATCTCCAAAGAAAGCTTCCCCGTAGCTACATTCAAACACATCCCCACAATCAAACGGACCATCCCCCGCAGAAAGCGATTGGCCTGTATGTGAAAGACCAAATGTCGCTCTCGCTCCAGCATCTCCCACTCTGACCGCTTGAGTTCACAACGCATGGTCTTGACATCAGTATTGGATTTACAAAAGGGAAAAAATTCCTCGTAATCCAGTAATAGCGCCGCTGCCCAATTGAGTTTTTCGACATCTAGCTGATGAGCCATTGGAAAGTAATAAGCGGTATCGCGTTGGAAGGGATCTTTGTGATAAAGCAGGTGGTATTCATAAGATCGCGAATAGGCAGCATAGCGAGCATGGGCGTGGGCTTTGACTTGTCTCATACTGGAAAAAGCGATATCATCAGGTAGCACTTTGTTGAGTCTACGTAAAAAAGATTCTGGACATTCCCCTTCGTGATCAAAATGCAGAACGTAATGACGCGCATGTACGCCAGCATCCGTCCGACCACAGCCCACCACTTCCGTCTTGCCCCTCAGTATTTTAGACAAGCTTTGTTCGATGACAGATTGCAGGGATAGCTGGCCTGGCTGTTTTTGCCAACCAACGTAAGCAGTTCCCTTATAAGCCAACTCGGCGAAGTAACGCATATTGAATTGCTCTCCTTTACTAATTGCCCCAAAAGTACAGCGAAGAAAACCAATGAGCAACAACTATCTGACCTAAATCCAGGAAAGAAAGCAGCTATTTTTCCCCTAATCATTTGACGCTTCCCATTCTACAACTCACCCCAAGAATCTAACGATTCAGCTTTTAATCTGTGAAATAAGACATCAAATGATACAAATTGATGTTGTCTTAATGAATTATGTACTTAGTCAACTGGAAAAATAAATCCATGATACGATTTGCATTGCTAAGCGTATTCCTACTTGGAACCACCATAGGTTACGCGCAACAGGATCAACTCCAAAACTATCTTCAACAAGCACTCGGCAGTAATATTGCCC